>NZ_AP014825.1 GCF_001548115.1 Geminocystis sp. NIES-3709
CGGAAATAGAAGGTTCGCGCAACCAGGGGCAAACTACATTTCAAAACTTTACTATATAAAGTTTTCAGAGATTAGATTATCTTTAAATAATTCTTTCTGTAATTGTATTTTTAAATCAGTATAGCTTATACTTTTTAATGGGATACTCAGACAAAAAAATCTTTGCCTAAAATAGAAGTTGGTATAGTAAAAAGCAATACCTTCAAAGCATTGTAAATACGTTTTTTAAAATTTTAACTTTGCCGAAAATGAAACGAACTAGGCAAAGTATGATATTTGTATTTCTTATCAACTTATCCTTATTTTATCATTTATTTTAGTACATATGAATTGATTGTCCATGGTTGCGCGAACCTTCTATTTCCGCCGTCAAGTAGTTTTTTTTCTGCAAGTTTGACCTGCTCTCCACTACTCCCTACTCCCTACTCCCTGCTCCCTACCCTAACAAGTAATTTTAGATCGAACTCAGGTTAGTCCTATTCCCTTTTGGCTGACAACTGCTACGAAGTCTAATTATTCATCCAAAAGTAATTCTATTTTGTCCAACAATTTTTCTAGTTTTTGCCATTTCTTGGGTTCTTTTTCCCACATTTTACTTTGATTCAGATTTTTTACTATTTTATTTATCTTCTCTCTAGCTAGATTACTTTCCTTTTGAGGTTGTAATTGTTTGATTCTTTCTTTAATTTCACTCAATGATAAGTTTTTTGAGATTACCTCGGATAATAATTCTTTTCGTTGTTGTTCATTTTTAACTTTGGCAAGGACGATCGCCTTCGTATAAGCTATTTCTCCCTGTCGCAGACTATCTAAAATATCCGTAGATAAATTCAGTAACGGTAATCGATGAGTCCTAAATGATTCTAAACTCAACTTTCCTAATGTTTTAAATATATCCTCAATCATCCCAATATCAGTTTTACGGACAACGTTGTTCGTAAGTCCTCTTTTGGAGTTAGAAATTTGATTAAGTAAGGAAATAACCTCTGGAATGGCTTTATCTAAATTAAGGGCTAAAAGATTCAAGATTGCTTCGGTTTCCTCAACGGGGTTTAAATCTTCCCTTTGTAAATTTTCCGTCAAAGCGTATTGAGTTGCTTCAAGATCTGACATTTCCCTAACCACCACAGGAACTTCTAACAGTCCGATTGTTTGAGCAGCACGATAACGTCTTTCTCCTGCTACTAATTCATATTCATCGTTAACGATCGGTCTTACTAACAAGGGTTGAAGGATACCATCTTTTTTGACAGAAGCGATTAAAGTTTCCATGGATTGAGGAGAAAAATAACGACGAGGTTGAGATGATGGTAATTTGATTTTCTCAATGGCAATGGAAGATGGATTTAATTTTTCTTCGTCAGTAAATAAACTAATATTTTTTAATTTATTTCTTTCGGGTGAGGGAATGTTTCGTTTAGTCGTCATTTTAGCTTATTTGGATTGCAGTAATATCTTATGGTAAAAAATAATAAAGAATAGTAAAACGAAATATATTAAAATACTTTATGTTACTGTGATAAATGTCTATCAGATTAAGCACTCGACGCATTTAATTTACATTTTTTGTTAATTTATAAAAATGCTTCAAACTCTTAACTTTTTTCAGCCGTCACAGACGACTTAAATGCAAATTAGCTTACTATAGACTTTATCAGAAATAACAAAAAAAATGACCTCAAATCTTTGTTAGATAAAACTTTAACGGTATTTAAACAAAAAATATCAAAATATTAATCTCAAACCTTTATTAATCAAAAACTTTACATCATTCGATAACTTTTCCTTTTATACCAAGAGTTTCAGCGATTTTTATGATGTTTACCTAAATCGCTTATCCTGACTGTATTTCAAGCCATTTTTGAACTAAAATTTTAAAAAATACCGTTAACCGATTTAACCCTTATTAATGGCTATAATCCTTGATTGATAATGCTTTGAGCCAATTAACTGTCTTAATTCCGATAAAGTCTTATAATTTCTCCATTTCCGTTGCTAATAAATCAAACAATTCTAAGGTATTTTTATGTTTATTAGGACATAATGCTAAAGGCTTACCCATTTCTGAGGCTTCGGCTATGGCAGTGGCTCGAATCATGGGGGGAAATACGGGGGCGATCGCCCTTAATTGTTCTTTTATGGCATCTAAGGTACGATTATCTAATGAATTGCTTACTTGATACATTGTGGGCAAAAAACCTGCTATTTTGAGTCTAGGATTTAAGCGTTTGCGAATCCTTGCCACCGTTTTTAATAATGAATCAGTACCTTTGAGGGCTTTAAATTGACATTGAATTGGCACTAAAATATAATCTGCCGCTACTAAACTAATATGGCTCAAAATACCTAAAGAGGGCGGACAATCAATCAAAATAAAATCATAATCTTCAGCGATTAATTCTAATACTTGTTTGAGTCTTAATTCTCTTAGTTCGGCAAAAATTAATTCTTGTTCGGCATTGGCTAATAAGATATTGGCAGGTAACAAGTCCATTGAATGTAAATTGAGATGAATACTTTTTTTGATGTCCTCTTTTTCTAAGTCATCATTCATCAAAAGGTTATAAACGGTTATATCAATATCGGCAGGTTCTAATCCCATAAAGCTAGTTAAGGATGCTTGAGGATCTAAATCTACTAACAAAACTCGATGATTATTTCGGGCTAGATGATAGCCTAAATTCTGAGTTATGGTGGTTTTTGCTACCCCTCCAGCTTGATTAAAAAAAGCAATAATTTTTGACACTTTTGCTACTCTTTGTTGTTTGTTGATATGCAATATAGTCTAGCTAAAAATGATGATTTTTCGTTTCTAGTTAAAGTATATAAAGGTGATTGTCATTATTTCTACGAACAACGTTGTCCGTAAATTTATTTTTATTAGCGGTACTTAAACAAAAAATATCAAAATATTAGTGTGAAACCTTTATTAATTAATCAAAGACTTTAGATCGATTAATAGCTTTTTCTTTTATAACGAAGGTTTCAGTTATTTTTATGATGGTAAATGTCTTAGTCTAAGGGAATTTCAAGCAGTTTTTGATTAAAAATTTTTCAAAGTACCGTTAGAAGATTTAACTTAATCTATTAGTTTATTTGCAATACTTTTTTAAATCCGTTTTTATCGGGGTAATATTCACAAATATATATTTCTGGATCTTTTGTTGGCAAAATAACTCTTCCACATTCTATTGCTATTGAAACAGGAACTGCTGGAAGAATATAAATTTTGCATTGTTTTCCATGTTCAGCTTGAATTTTATTAAGTAATTTACGATATTCATAACTAAAAATTTCTAGTTGTTTTTTGGATTTCAAGAAATGTGGTGAAGGTTCTGAAATAGTTATTTGATAAATGCTACAATCATCTGAAATTAAACTTTTATATTTATCAATCTCAATATAATCACTAATAGCTAACTTTAATAACACTTTGTCATTTACTCCTTTTTTTTCATTAGAAATATAATAAGAAATGTCAGAATTTTGATCGTCTTGCCAACACCAAGTTTTATTGGTATCATCAATATTTCGATGAGATTGGTAAATATCTGCTGGTATCGTATCACCAATAAAGTTCCCTAAATACATCAAAAAAGGCATTGGTGAGATTCCAAATATAGAAAGATGCTTAATTTTGACATCATCAATACCTTCATTTAAACACCATTGAATTTTACGTTTAATTTTTGTTTCAGCAAACGTCTGCCATTCTTGAGGTGTAGCATATCTATCAAAACTTTGTTCCTCTATTTTTATTCCTTTGAAATCAGTAGGAAATTTCGGAAACATAGCTTTTTTGACTGCTTCAATGTTAATTGGGACAAAACGCTCACCAATATTAACGGCAAGTTGTAATACTGTCGATTTGCTAATTTCTTCTGAAATACTTGTTTGTATTTCTATCCTCTCTTCATGTTCTCGTTTCCATTGACGTAATAATTCATTAGGATATTTTTTTAAGTTACTATTTCTATCTATTTCGTTATGGCATGATTCACACAAAAGCATTAAGTTATCAAAATCAGTTTGTAATTCTTCTGATTCCTCAGTTCCTCTTGGTCCATCTTTACTTGAACCTATAATATGTGCAACTTCGGCAAAGTTACCTTGATTCAGAGTTAATCCATTGTACCAAACAGGTTTATTACATCCTTTAAACTGACAACGCCCTGCTGATTTTACCCATAGTTGTAATTTTACTGATTCTGGAATTTTTTTTCTTTTTTCTGTCATAATTTAATAACGAGGGAAATCTGGACCAAAAACCTTTTGTAATTTCAAACAGGCATCTGAAGAATCATATTCATTCGATGCAGTAATTAAAGTATTTTTTAAAGTTATTAATTTGTTTTTAAATGATTTCATCTGATCATCAGTCATTTTTTCAAACAGATCATTATAGGGTTGAACAGGAAGTTGTACAATAATTTGATTTTGCCAATTAAACATACTAATTATTCCATTGACAACATTTTTTAATGCTTCCAAATCATTGTATTTGTATTGATAAGGGTAAGATTGATACTCATAATTTTTTTTAGGCTCAAAAAGATTATAACAACAAGCTGTTAAAGCTATTCCTGTAGGTTTTCCCGCTATCGTTGAAGAAAAATTATAATCTTTCCATCTTTTTAAATATCTTATAATTCTCCGAAATTGATCTCTATCTAATTGATCGGGAAATTTTGATTTTAAAAGCTCTTTGAGTTTAAAAGGTTCAGATACTTCCCAAAATTTGTAATCTTCAGAAGAATTAGAATAGCCTTTAGCAATGTAATTTATTTCACGCCCAAAATTATCTTGATCTGAAGAATAAATAGCTAAATCAACATGAAACCATTTTTCCCCATTTTGATGATATTGAACTCTTACACAAGGTCTTTTTATTTCAACAGTTCTATTGAAACTACTTAAAGCATGATAAACCCATTCTTTTACCTGAACTGGCTGATAGTGATTTCTGGAAAAATGAAATACTATACCGACATCAATATCGTAATCTTGTCCTGTTGGGGGTTCTACTCCTGTTGCTAAATCATAACTACCCTGATTGAAAGAATGAAATATTGGTGGTTGAAGACTTTGAACAGCAAATAATTTTTTTAAGCCCTCTCTTAAATTATTAACAATTAAATCTCTTTTATCTCGTAAATATTGGCTTTCATCAAAATCAATTTTGATAGTCTCGTGAAATTTAGAGAATTGAGTTTGCAAATTTACCATAACACTTAAATATTAAATTCTTAATATTTTTTAATTAATTGATCAAAATAACTAAAACCATACTAACGTTTACATTAGAAATTTATCTTTTGAATAAGTACATATTTAGTACGAATTACCGAATTGAAATTTTTACCTAACTTTTGCATGGGTGCATTATCTGAAATTTTACTCTTTAAAATTCCTTAAACTTTAATAGGTCATAATTGGCTATAATTGGTTATTATTAGCTTAGTAATTGGCTATGATATGGATATTAACCAAATTGTCATCACTCCAGAAATCCTAACTCTAATCGCTGAAATTGATGAGTTTAAAGGCTCATGGCGGAGTTTAAAAACCCTTGCCCCTGAAAAGTTAGCTACATTAAAAAAGGTTGCAACGATCGAAAGTATTGGTTCATCTACTCGTATTGAAGGAGTTAAGATGAGCGATCGGCAAATTGAAACCTTGTTGAGTAATTTAGATAAACAGTCCTTCACCACCAGAGATGAGCAGGAAGTGGCAGGATATGCGGAAGTGATGGATATTCTCTTTCAAAGTTGGGAGACGATTCCTATTACGGAGAATTATATTAAACAGCTTCATGCCATTTTGCTTAAATATAGCCCTAAAGATGAAAGACATCGGGGAAACTATAAAACTATTGAAAATCACATAGAAGCCTTTAACGAAGAAGGGAAAAGTTTAGGGATTATTTTTGCCACCGCTTCTGCTTTTGAAACTCCTTTAAAAATGGAAAATTTAGTTTTTTGGTTACGACAAGAAATAGAAGAAAAAAGATTGCATCCTTTGTTAATTATCGGCATTTTTATTGTTAATTTTTTAGCTATTCATCCTTTCCAAGATGGTAATGGAAGAATTTCGAGAATTTTAACCACATTATTATTATTAAAAAGCGGTTATATTTATGTTCCTTATAGTTCTTTAGAAAGTGTAATTGAGGAGAATAAAGACAGTTATTATTTAGCTTTAAGACGCACTCAACAAAGCATTAAAACTGATAATCCAGACTATCTTACATGGTTATTATTTTTCCTAAGATCTCTTAAAAAACAAAAAGATAAATTAGCTAAAAAATTAAAAAGAGAATTGATTTTTCAGACATCTTTACCTGAGTTATCAGTGCAAATTTTAGAGTTAGCTAAGGAGCATGGTAGAATCACTACGGGAGATATTGAGAAATATACCAAAGCTAGTCGTAGCACTATTAAAGCTAGATTAAATGAATTGGTAAAACAAGAAAAAATTTATCGTTATGGTAAAGGTCGATCGACTTGGTATAGTCTTTAAAAAAGATTAACTAATAAAATTTTTTTTTGGAACTGCAAATATTGGTTATATTCTATAAAAAAAGCATCTTAAAACTATATATTAATGACTTTTTTTCTTTTCTTCATCTGAACGCAAATCAGAGAGCTTAAAAATCATTTGTTGTACTTGTTCTAACTTCATCAAAGCCTCATTAAGTTGACTCGATACCTTTTCCATTACATCTTCTGGAGTTTCTTCTTCATCATGGTCATTCTCACCATAATACTCAAACAGTTCAAAGTCAGAATCTTCTAAGATTGTGATAACATTATCAATTTCTGTTACAATCTCAACGAAATCATCATGAATATCTAAATCTTCAGTCATATTCCTAATTTTAAAATGTTAATTATAAATATCATAAATTAAAAAATTGGACACCAATTAAGCAATTTGTTTTTGTTTATTTTCAAATTCAATATTTAAGTTAAATACATAAATTAAAAAAGTGGACACCGATTAAGCGATTTGTTTTTGCTTATTTTCAAATTCAATATTTAAGTTAAATATTATAAATTAAAAAAGTGGACACCGATTAAGGGACTTGTTTTTGCTTATTTTCAAATTCAATATTTAAGTTGAATATATAAATTAAAAGAGTGGACACCAATTAGGCGACTTGTTTTTGCTTATTTTCAAATTCAATATTTAAGTTGAATATATAAATTAAAAGAGTGGACACCAATTAGGCGACTTGTTTTTGCTCATTTTCAAAGTTATCATTTTCCAGCAACTCATAGTATAGCCAATTAGTAAAAATCTCATCAGCTAACTCATCACTAATACAGCTAGTTATATAATAATATCGCTTTCGATCGTTCCTACTACCCAAACGACTACCTTTTTTAATGTTATAACCAATCCTTTTTAAGATCATCCTCAATAGCTGAATAGGAGTATGGTTTTTATCTAAATCAATATCTAAAACCTGCTTAAACGCCGTTTTAATCATGGGAGAATCCTTAAACGATAAATAAGGAATAACATCCGTTTCCGTTATTAAACCCCCTAATTTATTTATATCAATACATTTAAACCAAGTGGGATTAACCTGCATGGATAGCAAAAGTATCAATATTTCCTGACTTTGAATATTGAGAATATTATCGATAACTTTATCTAGTCCAATATGATGAAGTAAAACAGTTTGAGTAGAATGACTTTGACGGTTAAAATCGATGGCATAACCTTGATTATCATTCTTGTGAGCATATTTAGCTAAGACTCTTTTATCCCTTTTCATAACCAAATCTACCCCTACAGATAACCAAAATCTCAACAATAATTTCGGATAATAACCCTCTCTATCCAAACCAATTAACTCTCTAGTTATCTTATTAGTGCGATATTTTTTCGCCAATTGCCCCTTATATTGCTCAATATTTTCCTCCTTAGTTTTCGTTTTACTTTTTTCTAATTCTTCTAACCTTGTTTCCGTTGGAATCTCCTTTTCCAAAACCTTCTCTTGGAAATTATTTTCTGATTCATCTCGAATAGATTGATAAATTTCTTTCAACTCTTTTACCTCAGATTTATTCAGCTTATTACCATCAAGAATAGTATAGCCTTTATCCTCTAAATGGGAGATAAAATTAGATTTTAAATGAATATAGTCATTATTAATTCTGGCTGCAAATTTACAATAATATTTAACTAAATCCATCCCTAAATCACAATCAAAATCATCTTGGAGTAACTTTTGAATATTATTAGTTTGACCCATGATATTATTAAGTAAATCGCTATATTTATAACTGCCAATATTAATGCGTTCACTACTAGCATTTTTGATATAAATATGACGGTGACAATCACCACGATAGCGCTCGATCGCTTGTTCAAAATCTGTGAGAGGGAAATTACCATAAAAGATACCAAAAACACCATCAAAAGTGCCTACAATCTCCTCATCAAGACTAACTCCAGTATTAATACAACTAGAAGCAATGACAATTTGAGCCTTTTTTAACCTGTCTAAATTAGATAAAATTTGATAACTTAAATGAGTAGAATCTCCCAAAGATTCTTTATCAAGACGATAGATTCTTGTCTCTAACTCAGGGAAAATTTCTAAGATTTCTTTCTCGATATTAATAGTACCATGAGTACTGCTTTCCTTTTGTCCGCTAGTATGAATAATAATTCTTTTATTATCTCTAATAGCCTCAATAATTTGACTTCTTAAAGATTCAACATTATCATAAATGTAACAATCTCGAATATTCTCAAAAGATTTATAAATATTATCAACTACGAGAGTATCTTCAGGGGAAATATCAAATAAAAATTGATAAAATTTAACCGCAATATCAGATAAATCAGCATCAAAAATAGTAATCATTCCATTAGCTTTAATAACCATTTTTCCATGCTTACCAATGCGGACAATTTTGGTAATTCTGTTTTTGCTAATATCAGTTAAAGAAGCTAATAAATGCCATGAAACTTGTTCAGCTTCATCAATTACCATATCATTGAATTGTTGATTTTCAGGGATTAATAAAGCACTATCAGCACAAGCAACAATACCATTATTTTCAAAATCAATAACATTAGATAAATAACAATCAAGTTGAAATTTATCCGCTAAATTCCATGCCAAAGATTGTCGGTGAGTTAAAGCATAAGTGATTAATTTATCAGGTAAAAGAGAAGATTTATTATCAATAATTTGACTTAAATCTCGTTCAATAAAACCAGTATTAAATTGACATTGATATTTTTTAGTTTCACAATTATAACCAAGTATAATTGAATCATAAATATCCGAACCAACTTTAATTTTTACCTTCTCACCCAAAGAAGGCAGAGAGGAGACGGCAGAGGGCAAAAGGTTAGGTGAAGAAGGTAAAGGGCGGATGGCAGAGGGCAGATGGTTATTATTTGATGATTGATTATTCTCAGTAATATTGACTAATTGATTGTTATGGTTGACAGTTAATCGTTGATTATTTTCATTAATATTTAAGAATTGATTATTGTTATTAATATTTTTAAATTCATGATTTTGGTTAACATCTAAAGATTGATTATTTTGATTAATACTAGAAGATTGATGATGGTTTAAGGGTTGATTATTCTGATTAATATTTTCAAATTGACGGTTTTGGTTAATATCAGAAGATTGATGATGATTTAATGATTGATGATGATTTAATGATTGATGATTGAGATTGATATTTGATAGCTGATTATTCGGATCAACATCTAAAGATTGATTATTTTGATTAATAGTTGGGGATTTATGACTGTTATTTTGCTCATCGGAAAAAGTAGATAAATCTTGTTTAATTTTATCTTCTATTTCTAGGTTTAATTTAGATTGTTTAGCATCGTTAATTTCTTGTTGAGCTAACTTTTGTTTGAGATATTCTGATTCTTCATCTTCGTTATCATTAGACAAATCAGAATTAGGAATTTTGTTATATTCTAATTTTTGAGAAATAAATTTTGAGTTTTTATTTTCTATATTTTCTCTATTATTTTTTACAAAATCAGAATTTTTATTTTCTTTAGTCTCTACATTAGAACTTAAAAAATCAGAGTATTTATTTTCTTTTATTAATAAATTTTCATGGAAAAACTCACTATTATTATATTCATTATTAGGATTTTGTTCAGGTTTAAAATTTAAAGGGAAAAGGTATTTACTTTGTGCGTTGTCCTTCATCCATTGTCCTTCGTCTTGTTCCTTCTGCCCTCTGTTGAATGCTTTTTGCCTTTCCCGTTCTTGTTTTAAAGATTCAGCATAAGAATAAGATTTACCACTATTTTGTTGAGATTTAACGCATAAAAGTTTTACTCCTTTTCGTCGAGCTTTACTAATTAAATCAGCAGATAAATACCGTTGATTAATAATAATATTAGGAGTTAATTGGCGACCAAAATTAGCAATTTCTTTTTGCCATAACTTATTAAAATTAGTAGCATTATCGATAATTTTATTTAAGCCTTTAATACCGTGTTTAGCAATAAAATCATCAATACCTTTACAGGATTCATCTTCCCAAGTAATAATTTTAACAATGCCGTATTTTTTAAGTTTTTTAGCAATTTTTTTAGTTTCCCTTTTAACCGCTTGACGAGAAGATTCTTTAACATCCGCCGCATCAAAAACTAGATAAATTAATCTATTTGCCTTTTGCCCTTCAAGTATCCAGAGTAATTCAGGCTTTAGGTTAGTCACCCATGAGGATTTCTTTTCCGTCGCTTTTTCCGAGTGAGTGGTGATACTGAAAGAAGCAATAGCGATTTTCCCATGAGAAATTAAAGAAGCGGCTTTTTTGATGCCCTCAGTGATGAATAGGGGTATCTGAGGGTGATTCTTTATCCACTCCCATTTATCGCCCACCTGCCACGTTTTATAGCTGTCTGGGAGAGTTAAATCATATTCGGTGGCAATCTCTTCTAAAACTCGGATCGGGATATTAAGATAAATAAAAGGTGTACCACTACCTGTGGGGGTTTCGTACTTGATTGTCTTAAAAGCAAAAACGTCAAAAGCTCCATTTTCCAAACACCAGAGATATTTTTCAAGGGGTGACATGGCAGAGATCGCTTCTAAGTGCCAATTACCTTTCTCATCGATCGGCAGTTTATGGGGGATATTAAGGGTTTTAGCTATGCTAATGATAGTTTGTCTGGTTGCCCAGAAATAACCCTGTTTTTGGGGTAAATAACGCTTATCTGGATGATTTCTTAAAAGGGCGGGAGAAGGAAATTTATTTGAAGAAGCCAGAGGGCATTCAGCAGAGGGCAGAAGGTTAGTTTTGAGTCTTGAATTACTAGCTTTTGTTAGTCTTTGTTCTGAATTCTTATGAGTGATTAGTTGTAGTAAAGGAAAATCTGGTTTAATTTGGCTCATGTCAACGGAGTTAGTTAGAGGATACCAACTGTTGGCATACCAAAATCCTTGGTAAAGATGGCTATAGCGGTTGTTAAGTTCACTGTTACAGACTTGTCTTCCCTGTCTTTTATCCTTCAGGTCACAGTGGGAAACAAACTTAGTAAAGCCGTTGTATCCTTCGGCACTGTGGAAGTTCAGTTTGATAACGTCATCAGCGATGGCACTTTGTTTTAATTCTTGGTAATGGTTTGCCTTCATCAAATTTCCTTTTTCCCTCAAAGCTAGAAGTAAAGCTAGATAAGAAGCATAACCAATATTGAAAAATCACTTTTTGTTGACACCAATAAGATCTTTAATAAATATATATATGCTGTCAACAAGTACGGAAAATCAATAGTTTTAGACCCAGTTCATCCCCCCATTCTAGTCAGTTCATCCCCCCATTCTAGTCAGTTCATCCCCCCATTCTAGTCACAAGTGTCAACATCAATTTTTCTTGATTTCATAAGGATTTAAAGGTTATTTTTACATCAATTTTGCTGTTGACAGTTACAAAACTTAACAATTATGTCAAAACAGGAGTAAGAAAATCTCTATAATTCTTATTAAGCAAAAGTTTTACCTTGTTTTTTTACTGAAAAATGTGTTTTGTCTTCTGTCAACGTGTCAATTGAGATTTAAGAATCTTGGAGAGTTAATATAACTTTTAATATTTCTTTAGCTTCATCTTGTTTAAGAATTCTATCTCCTGACTCTTTTTTGCTTAATGTACTTCGATGTATTTTCAGATAATCAGCTACCGTAGCTAAAGATAAACCTGCGGACTCTCTAGCTTTTTTTATATCTATACCCGTAATGGTTTTTTGTATTAATTTTGGATTAGTTTTTCGCTCTCTTAAATAAGCAGGTGTTGGAGGTCTAATACTTACTTTGGCTTGTAAAAGTATATCAAAATAACCTCTCTTATTGCTTTTTTGAGAATCGGGTCTAAGCCATTCAGGATATGTTTCAGGGTCA
This sequence comes from Geminocystis sp. NIES-3709, assembly GCF_001548115.1. GTDB lineage: Bacteria > Cyanobacteriota > Cyanobacteriia > Cyanobacteriales > Cyanobacteriaceae > Geminocystis. The sequence continues at coordinate 12,404 of NZ_AP014825.1, forward strand.
AAGTTAACAGTGAATCCTACATTTTTTAAAGTAATTAGAATATTATCCCAATAATTTTTTAATTCTGCTCTACGCCGAAAATCTGTTTTCGCTTTTTCGATTCGAGTACTAGCACCGTTTAAATTTTCCTTTAACCATGTTTCTACGGTTATATAACTATCACGATAGGCCGCGATCGACTGAATCATAGCGATTCTTAAAGCCGCTTCCTCATGGTAAGGATCTATGCTCATAATCGATTCTGATAACCATGAAAAATGATACAAAGCAGTTTGAGCTACTTTACCACCTTCATTTAAAAATGAATATGTCCATAATCCCGGACGAACAGTTATTTCAATTTCTTCAGGATTATCTACTTTTTCAGTCAAAGGATTTTCTTTTCCTAGTTCCTTAACTGATAAATCCCATATTCTCGAAGTTTCAATAGCTATTTGATTAATATTTTTATTTTTTTTTGATTTTCCATAAATCCATTTAACTTGAATCAATAAACAATTAATTGCCCATGCTAATTGAGATATTTTGTTAAGTTTTTCAGTTATGCTTAAATCAGTTCTTTTATGCCATCCTAAAGCAGTAATTAAATCGCTACCTTTTATCGTAAACTTAGAATCCCAAGGTTTTTCCTGACGACAAGCATGAACAGCTAAAATGAGGTGTAATTTTGCCGTATCAATTCCGAATTTATCTATAATTTGAATCGCTTCACTGAAAGGTAATGTAATAATTTCGTTGGTATTGCCTTTGTTTATATAATGTTTAATATAATTTTCAGAATTAGATTTACCTTCATAGCGATAAACAGCTAAATTACTAATAGTTTCTTCTGTCCAACTATCTTTTTCTAACATAGCTTTATAACCAGTATAAATCGGCATTCCATTAGCCATTTTCTCTTCATGGTAGATGAAGGTTTTGTCTTCATAAGTTACCTGTTCATGGACTTTATAATTTTGATTTTCATGATGAGTATATTTTTCTTCAATTTCACTTTCCTTATAATTAGATTTACTCATTAACTCAGATATTTTTTCTGAATTAAATCCTTTTTCTTCTAATAAAAATTTAATATCTTGAGGTAAATTATTATCCTCATAAAGTTGTTTTATCTTAATTAAAGTTTCAATAGGTAAATTATCTAAATTATCTATTTTTGTTGTCAAAGAAAAATGCTCTTCATTCATTGCTTATAATCATTTTTTATTTATCATAAACTATTCAGGATTTATTAGTTCATCGCCTGTCCGAACCACTCACAGAAACTCCGACGCTTGGGCTTGGATGGAGAAGCCGAAGTACATTAAATCACTGTGGCTTGTTCTGTCCGCATCGACAGGGTATAGCCATTGGACATTAAAACTACTGGGAGAGCAAAATTTGAAGCCTATTTTTTTATAAATTTTAAGAATCAATCTTGACAATAAGACATTTATGTCCGAAGATAGATTTATGAGAGGAAACGAGTTCATCAAAAAAATTCAAAAATTAGCCAAAAAAAGAGGTATTTCTGAGACTGTGAACTCCTCAAGGGGTAAAGGGAGTCATGTAACCTTGTATTTTGGGGAGCGTTTAACTATTGTGCGTAATCCAAAAGATGAATTAAAAACAGGTACGCTCAAAGCGATGCTATCTCAATTAGGTATTACTCAAAATGATTTGAATGATGTATAACACAACAATGACTAATTTTATTTTTCCAGTACAACTAACACCAGACAATGAAGATGGGGGTTATGTTGTCACCTTTCGGGATTTGCCAGAGGCGATTACTCAGGGGGATTCTATTTCTGAATGTCTTACCGAAGCTGTTGATTGTTTAGAAGAAGCCATCGCCGCTCGAATTAATGATAATAGAGAAATACCACAACCATCCGTTCTTCAGGAAGGAGAATACTTAGCGGAACTTCCTTTAACGATGATATTTAAGACATTAGTTTATCAAGCCTTTCGGGAAAAAGAAATCAATAAAACTCAACTAGCACGTCAACTAAACTTAGATGAAAAAGAAATCAGAAGAATTCTTAATCCTCGTCATGGTACAAAATTATCAACGATCGAGCGAGTTTTGTCGGCTTTAGGAAAAAAAATAGAAGTCCGAATGATGTAATTGGTGCTGATAAATTGCTCTTATATTATAAAAGATCCTCAAGAATACTCGTTACTCTACCTTGTTCATTGCGACGGTTATCATCATAAATCATCAAAGTATTAATACTCGAATGACGAGATAACTTTTGCACCGCTCTGACATCACCATTAGTTGCATCTAGTGCCGCCGTAATCGAACTGTGACGAATACGATGGGGAGATAAATTTTTTTGGATACTAGCTAATTTGGCATATTTTTTCACTATTTTATATACCGAGTCATTATTGAGACGATGACCATAATAACCAATATGTACTGCATAAAATAAAGGTTCATCAGGTTTACTATTTCCTCGCGCATTTAACCATTCCTGAATACAGTTAACCGTATTACTTCCTAAAGTTACTTTTTGAGCTTGTTTTCCTTTTCCTTTACCCAGAATTGATAAAGTTTTTTCATGGGCATCAAAATCTTTGACATTACAGCTAGTTACTTCCGCTCGTCTTAAAGCATTTCCCCAGAGTAACAGTAAAATAGCATAATCTCGTTTTCCTCGCAAAGTGGAACGATCGACTGCACTTAACATTAATTTGAAACTATCAGTACTAATACCAGTGGTATCTCGATAACTACTGACTCGTTCCATTTTCAAATTAGCTAAATTATAATGACATTTACCGATTTCCGTAGCATAATTAACTAAAGATCTAACCACCGTTAAGCGTTGATTAATCGTACCTGGAGCTAATCCTCTCTCGATCAAAGTACCATGATATTTACTAACTAACTCATAGGCTTGAGTGGCTTCTAGGCATAAAAACTGAGCCAAAAGTTCTGCACTGTAACCATCACTGTTTAATGTACTAAAAAATTCAAAAATAGCGTGACGATAAGAACAACGAGTGAGGGGGGAAATAAAACGGGCTAACCAGTCATCAATAATCGAATCAAATCCAGTACTGACAAGGGGATTAGGCTTTAAAAAAGCTATTAAATTATTATTATTTACAAGGTGTTTAACCGACATTTTTTTTCAAAGTTGTCGTTGATACGGTTATTATAGCGATAACTTGGAAGAAAATCTTAATCAGAAATGTTTGTTAACTGGAAAATTTTCTCCACGGTATTAGTTATAATCTCTGCGCTTTTTTCTATTTCCATATCGGTAGTGAATTTTCCTACTCCGATTCTCAACGCACCTTCGATTAAATCATCAGATAAATTCATCGCTGTTAAAACGTGAGAAGGAGAAACAGTGGCACTACTACAAGCTGAACCCGTAGAAATAGCTAATTTATGTCTAATTCGAGCAATAACAGCACTATTTAGTACATTAGGAATAGATATATGCAGATTTCCAGCTAGGCGATTTTCTGTGTCTCCGTTGATGACTAATTGAGGGATTTTGCTTTGTAATAATGATTGTAGATGATTTCGTTTAAGGGCGATCTCCCTTTCATCTTCTTTCATTTCTAACTGTCGTAAATAACAAGCCTCTCCCAAGCCGACTATCCCTGATACATTTAATGTACCTGATCTAATGCCGTTTTGATGTCCCCCGCCATAAATGAGGGGTTGTAAATGATAACCTTTTTTGATGACTAATGCACCGATACCCTTTGGGGCGTATAATTTATGACCAGAGATACTTAAAAAAGTGATACCCCAATCCTCAAAATTAACGGGAATTTTGCCCACTGCTTGAGAACCATCGCAAAGAAAGGGTATATGATATTTTTGAGCTATTTTACCGATTTCTTCAATGGGGTATATATTGCCTACTTCATTATTCGCAGCCATCACACACAGTAAAGACGCACTTTCGCTACATAGTTTTTCCAGATGGTTTAAATCGATTCTGGCTTTTTGATCAACTTTTAACCAGATAATTTCTGCTAATCCTTTTTTTTCCATTGCCTGACAAGTATCGATTACTGCTTTATGCTCAACGGGTAAAATAATAATACGGGGTATTGAAATTTGATTTTCTTGGTTTTGACTTTCTGAAGGGATTATGTCAATTAATGGGTTTTGATTTTGAGAAGAAGTTAAAAAAATATTGTGGGAAGTAAAACTGAGATTTTCCCTAACTTCAGAATATTCAGAAGGGTATGACTGAATATTTTGAGAATTAAATTTATATTTTCTATGATTAACATTTAATTCAATTAAGCCTTGAATAACTAAGTTAATGCTTTCTGTTGCACCAGAGGTAAAAATAATTTCTTGGGGTGAGGAGTTGATTAAATCCGCAATTTGTTGTTGAGCTTTTTTTATTGCTTCTTGAGCGAGATCTCCAAAAATATGATCTATACTGCTACTGTTGCCAAAATTACTCATCATATAATCATAAACCTTATCGGCAACACGGCGATCGACGGGGGTAGTAGCGTGATAATCAAGATAGATATGATTAGACATTTTTAATAATCAAGAATTATTTTGGGTATAATGTTTTTATATTTACACATTCTGCACTAAAAAAATGAGAACTAATATTGATCTTGATGATAGTTTATTAGAAGAAGCCTTTCGTTTAACTAATGTCAGAACAAAAAAAGAATTAGTAAATTTAGCATTAAAAGAGTTTATTCGTAGTCGTCAAAAATTAAATTTATTAGATTTAAGTGGAAAAATTGAATTGAGAGAAGACTATGATTATACTCAACTAAGAAATAACAAAAATGTACCTAATTGATACTTCTGTTTGGATTAATATTTTTCGAGATAAAACAGGAATTAAAAGAAAACAATTAGAAAATATTATTCGAGATAATCCCTTCTTTTTAAGTCATTTTACACAAATGGAATTATTACAAGGTGCAAAAAATGAAAAAGAATGGCAACTATTAGAAACTTATTTATATGATCAAGATTATCTAATGGAAAATGATCTTATTTTTGTTAATTCCGCTCGTATTTTTTATGATTTAAGGCGTAAGGGTTTAACTGTTAGAAGTAGCATTGATTGTTGTATTGCTCAATTAGCTCTTACTTATGATTTAATTTTACTTCATAATGACAAAGATTTTGAGATTATTAAAAAAGTGAGAAATTTACAAACTATTACTTTTTCTTGAAAGCGATCGACGGGGGTAGTAGCGTGATAATCAAGATAGATAAGATTAGACATTAATTGATCAAATAAATATTATTATGTTTTATACATTATGACAAAAACAAAAATAGGTAAATATTTGACATTAGAAGAATTTTGTATGTGTAGTAATACATATAAATTATTTACTAAGGAAATAAATCCGTTTCCACAAGAAAAAGACAGTATTCAGGCAATCAAAGACTTAAATAAATATATTATCGATCCTATTATTGATAATTTTGGTTTTGAACAATTTAAACTTACCTATGGGTTTTGTTCTGTTGAGTTAAAAAAATATTTGAAGAAAAAAGATCCAAAAACTGGTAAACAATATGGAAGAATAGCACCAGAATTAGATCAACATATGTGTTATGAAAAAAACCAGAAAGGAAATTTATTTTGTAAAAGACTTGGCGCTGCTTGTGATTTTAAAATTACCAATATAAACACTAATCTAGTCATTGAGTGGATATACAAAGAACAACTTCCATTTGATAGGATGTATTTTTATGGAAAAAATCGACCAATACACATTAGTTATGGCTCAGATAATAGTCGTGATTTTTGGATGTTTGATATTACGGAAAATGACAATATAATACCTCATAAAATTTCTTTAATTGAATTTATCAATAATTACTGTGGGGAGGACAAGGGTGCTGAAAACATTGGATGATAAAGTGATTTTAGGGTTAAAATTATAGCAAAATAAGATATTCTGGATGACAAGATAATTTATGTATAAAAAACTTTAACTTATGAATATTTATCAACAACATTTGAAAAATCAATTTAGCATGAAATACTTTTTTAGTAATAAAAATAATCTTACTGATACTTATAAAATATTTCTGAATAATTAGGTACAGATAAACCATAACGTGAAGGTAAAAAATAAAGAAACCAACGCATTAAAGTTTGCCATTGTATCTTTATATTAATATAATCAATTTCTTCCCCCTTAATTTTGTTTAAATAATCACAAACTTCTCCAAATCTACGAGGAATTGTGATAAAATCATCTATTTCTTGAATTATAGGTTTTTCTAATAATTGAATACCAATATAAAGATTAAATAATGTTTTACTAAGACTTTTTGGAAGCTCAAAAACAGATAAGTCTATAATGGCATTTTGACAAGCAATATTAGTTAATCTATCATATTCATTCGTATAAGCAAAATACAAATCTTCTGGATTTCTTAAAGTCGGTAGCCAATTTTTAATTATGTTTTGATCGGTATTTTTATTTAAACCAAACATATTATTACTATCTAATTTTAAAGATAATAATTCTTTTTGTTCGACGATCGCACTTTGATATAAATTAAATAATACTTGATCTACTTTGATACAATTATTAAATAATTGATGCTCAAAATTTTTTAACTCATCATCATCAGAATTAACACTAATCATTAATTCAAAATTAGGTTTTTTTGACCAATTTAGCGCATTTGCCGTTAAATTTGCTGAACCGATTAAACATTGTTTATCTACTCGGTAATATTTAGCGTGTAAATTATTTCTTAACCATAAACTAGCGTAGGGAAAAGATTTAATAATTTCCCAAATTTCTATATCGCTAACTCCCATTAAAATTTCTTCAATACGCCAACGAGTTACACAGGTTATTTTTATTTCAGGATTAGTTAATTTTAAAAGTTCTTTGAATATTGAATTTTTTATAAAAGGAGCGACTAAAATAATTTCATTTTCCGCTTTTTCGCATAAATTTTTAAGTTGATTACCAAAATTCATTATTGAGAGATAAAAAAGATAATTTAAACATTTTATTCTTGTAGGGCGAGGCACACCTCACCGATGTAAGCTAAGACGCACCTAGTTTGCAATTCAGAACCTCTTACAGCAAGGGATTTAGACCTAAAAAAGGAAGATTAAATGAGTCTTAGCTTATCATCACTCTTCGTTTTCCAAGAATCTTCTAGCAAGTCTTCCCCAATCAATACGGGCATCTTGGGCGTTTTGTTTGCGTATTCCTTCGGGTTGCTCATCTTCATATCTTGCCCATGCCATCAAGAGCAATTTAAGAGCCTTTAAAGAATTACCTAAACGAGTGCGTAAGATGTCTATATCCGCATCCTCAATATTATCCTCTAAAACTTCCACTAGATTTTTATAGGCGGGATGTTTGGTGTTAAGCTCGACAATAATTGCCCCTCCTTTGGGTTTGACGGAGAAAAATGCAGGAGTATCCAAGGCAATTTCCGCAAAGATGTATTTTAAACCCTCATCAACGGTGGTAGCGGCGAGTAATTCGGCTTGACTAGCGGTGATTCCGTCTTCGATTAATGTTGTTTGAATGGCTTGTTTTCTCTCCTCTTTGGGTAGTTGTTCATCTCGATCGCTTTCTCCTTGATAACCGTTACTTTGTCTTTCTCTGGTGATAAAAGTTGCGGTTTTTTGAGGTTTATAATTCTCATGACGCTTATAAGAATTGCGATCGCCTTTCGTTTGTGCTTTAAGAGAGGCTCTAATAATACTCAATGTTGAGTTAATTTTTTCAGCTATATCTAATAATGGTAACTTGGGATCTTCATCTTCTTTTAATTCCTCTTTTAATTGAGCAACGGTTTTACCATTTTCTAATAAAGATTCTATGTCAAGGGCTAAAACTTCGCAAAAATTACGGGCAGATTGTTTATTATTAGTCACCCCAAAAAGATCATCAAGGGCTGGAGGAAACTCTACTTCTACTCCCCACCATCTTTCAGTAGGTTCATAGCTATTAACTAAAGTTTGATCTAGTTCTAATTCTCGCCCTGCACGAACTACAGAAATTCCCAGATTTTTTTGAGCGTGTTTACCGTGAGGTAATGCCCCCGGTTGCTGACCATTTTCACTTTTTCTCGCTTCTTCTTTGGCATAAGCAAAACGAACTTTAACTTCATGATCTTTTCCTTCAAAATTAAAAAGAAAGGTTGTTTCCTTATTGTTGTCTCCGTCCCATAGTTTAAACATGGGTTTATTATCAAAGGGAGGAGGACAAGATGTTTTACTCATTAAATAAAGGGGATCATTAGGTAAGGCATATCGTTCTAAAATTTGCTCATAAGTGTCTAAATCAAAGGCATACATCCTTATCTTGACTTGATCATTATCCAAAAATTTGCGATACATTCTGCCGATGAGTAATTCGGAATGATCGATGATGGTTTTACCCGTGCGCCACATACAGCGATCGATTTTTGACCACACTACCAATGTGCCACTTTGTCCAAAACCTTGCCCTACTTTTAACCATGTATGAGGTACAGATTTCGGAATCGGTTGGGGTACTTCGTTTAACTGACGAGTTTTAATTTCATCGAGATCAAGGTAAGTATAAAGGGTATTTTCTATTCCATTTTGCCATGACCAAACATCAACTCTCTTACACTGAGAAACCGATGATGAGGGTAAACCCATACCAAAACGCCCGATGCCTGTATGTTGATCTTTTTCTAGGTGAGTGCCGTTACCGAATTGCAGGGCTAGGCGTAAAACGATCGCATCCATGCCACAACCATTATCTAAAACGGCGATTTGTTCGATATGAGAGCTTTTTCGGGATGTTAATTGTTTCATCCTTTGCCCACAGAGTAATTCCACTTGCGATGCCCCTGCTTGAATGGCATTATCCATCAACTCAGCGATGGCATAGGCGGCATTTTTGTACCCGTTATCGCGCATGGCTTGAACAGCTAAATGTGCTGGAACTATATCATGGGGATTATTATTCATGGTTTTTCCTCCAAACGTCTTCCCAATTGTTAAAAGCATCTGAAACAGACCCAAAACCGGGCATTTCACTATCGACTACTGTGATAATTTCGGCGGTAGCGTTGCCTCCTGCTTTGAGTCCTCTAATGGCTCGTCCGACCATTTGGCTATATAGTACAAGGGATTTGGTGGGACGGGCAATGACGGCGGCACTGGTTTTTGGTGCATCGAATCCAGTGGTTAATACGCCATAGTTACATAAGACTTTTGGTTCGGGGCTACTATCTTTGAAGCTGTTGATAATTGCCTCTCTTTCTGCTTTGGGGGTTGTACCTGTAAGGGCGATCGCATTCCATCCTCTTAGTCGTAAAACAGAGGTGAGAATTTGAGCATGGTTAACGGAAATAGCAAAAACAATAATACGCTTGTGTCTTTGGGTTAAGGTTTCTAATTCGAGAATAATGCGGAGGTTGCGTTGCTCGTCTTCTTCTAATCGATGGAGAATATAGGGGGGGATGTCTAATTCTTCGTTAATGCGTTTGATGTCTTTTTGGGTCAATTTTAAGCCACTATCATAAAAGAGAGGGCGATAAATGGCTTTAGCTAAGTATTCTTGTTCTACGAGATAATCAACGGGGTTATCATAGCCTTCTATTTCAAGGGTTACTTTTTGTTGAGCGAAAAAATTAGCTAGTTGAGCGTCTTTATCTATGTCTGCCCATGTGCGTCCGGGGGTGGCTGTTAACCCTAGTAAGGCTTTTTTTTCGTAGGGAATGACGAGGCTATCTAATACTAATTTGTAGGTAGGGGCGATCGCCTGATGGGCTTCATCGATAATTACTAGGGATGTACGCACTCCTAATTGATTAATAAAACGGATACTTTTTTGTAGGGCGTTATAAACTTTGCTCAATCCTGCCACCACAAAACCATCTTTTATATCTTCTATGGCTAAATCATGGCTACCCCAGAAGCGATAAACAGTTAAGGTGCGATCGCCAAAATAGCCCCAAGCCTTCTCAAACTCATTTACAGCCTGTTCGCATAATTCTTCACTATAAGCCAACCAAACCACCAAAGTCAGTTCATTATTCCGTAGATGATCAGCGATAATATTCATCGCTGTACGGGTTTTTCCAGCCCCTGTCGGCATATGTAAAAGCCCACGATAGGGAGAATTATATAAATATTTTTTAACCCGATTAGCGGCGTTTCTTTGGTGTTTAAATAAAGGATATTGAGGAATAATTTCAAGAAAAGAGGGTTTTTCTACAGTGATATTTGTTTGACGATAAACAGGAATTTCAAACAAGTTAAATAAATATTTTTCTGCTTCTGAATTCTGTTTAATGGTAACTTTTTTCAGTCTTTTATATACATCTTTATCAGGGGGTGCATTCCAAACAGTGGCTAAAATTTTAGCTTGTTCAGAAGTCAGTAATTCTAAGATTAAATCACGATGATATTTTGATCTTAATAATTCTTCTTTTGTCTTTAAAGTTAATAAAGCCGTTATTAATTGCTCCTTATCTATCCCATATTTATCTAACAGTTTTAAGATATTAAAGATGGGCATACCTAGTAAATTACTAAGTATTTTTTCATCTGCATTGAGTAATAAAGTTTCTAATTTCAATTTTCCCTCAATTGTTGTTCGTTATTCTACAGATTCAGAATTGACATTTTCTAGAGATGATTGTTTAGAAATACGGTCGATAATTTTATCAGCTTCAGTAAACTTGCCTAAACTTGCTGAAATATTTTCTCGGCACTTATCTCTAATTGATGTTTCTGTTTGATTTCTTTTCTGCTGTTCTTGTTCATTGATTTCCTCGTCTGATTTACCTTCACCCTTGAGTCCAGCTTTGAGTAATAAAATTTCTTGATTAAATTCCTTAGAATTTAGTGCTGAATCAACAGCTTTTTTAATATAACCATCTCGTAAATTCAGCAAACTATTTACCAATTCTGGTAATAATTCTCTGTATTTTTGGGATAAAGATGAGTTATCTGGATTATTTAAAAATGTTAAAAGTGCTTCAGAACTATATTTGCTGTGAACTATTTCTAAAATGGCGTACCGGAAGAAAATCCATTGAGTTTCATTAAGTTCCTTAACACTTTGGGCTAAAAGTCCTCTTAAACCTAATTCATTAGGATCAAATACCTTTGTCCTAGATTCTTTAACAAAACCTGTTAAGGTTCGATGCTCAGTATTAGAATCACTGGAAAAATACTGATTAAGAGCATTAAGATATAAATTGTTAATAAATTTCACAATGTTTAATCTATCTTCATACTTACTATCAGGCTGCATAAAGATTTCAACAACGGAATGAACAGCCATTAAATAGCCAAGTTGAAAGGCTTGGGTAGAGATAGTATCATAAATCCATTTTGAACGATTTAGTAACTCTTTTTGATCCTCTATATTATCTTCTGACGTGAAAAATCTACTATAGTCAATATTAAAGAGTTTAGCAGCTCTTCTTTTTTTGATGTCTTCTTCATAACGATTAACTTGAGTAGAGGTTGCTTGAGCATCATTTAATTGATTAATAATATAATCCCCTATACTTTTTCCTTCGTCTTCTAAACTATCTTTTCTGTCTTTTAATCGCTTAATATGATCTTCAAAGACAGTTCTTACTCCACTTCCTTCAAAAAGTAAACTGTAGCATTTTGCTTGAATAGGATCACCTCTTAAAGCCGGATCTTGTAAACGAGTGCGTAAGGCTCTCATTTCACTATTATGAACAGCGAAAGGATGAAACTTATCAAAGAGAGATAGTATTACTTCATCAGTTATTTCTGCTAAATATTTAACAGCTTGTTGAACTTCATCAGGGGGATGATATTTTCCAGAACGGCGAGAAAGAGATGACCATTTTTGTAAAGAAGTTCCGATTAAAATTGCAGTTGGACGTTCTGTATTTACAACTCTTCTCCCATCAGTAATAATATCTTGTAACTGTTCTAGCTTAAAAGCATCAGGATTAGCAAAAGCAACAGCAGCGTGCATTTTATATAAAGCTACTGCCGTACTATATTCAAGTTGACCTGCAACTACTTCTGATTTACGATTTTGTGCTTCAGAAATGGAGTCACCAAAAGCAAAGGAATAAATACGAGCTAGGGAGGCAGTATCTTCTCCACGACCTTTGAGTTTGGATAAAGTTTCTCGCATCATTCTTGCTGCAAAATCTTCATCATCTAATAGTAATTCTCTGGATTGACTAACTCGTTTAGCGGTTTTATTAACTACTAAAAATATTTCCCGACAAACACTTTTAAGGTCAATTCCTCGATCTTTATATTCTTGATTACCTTCATGGAGGTCAGGAAAAAAGACAATACAAATCGGTAATTCAATATTCTTGACTTGATTTTCTGTTAAAGAAAGATGATTGTAATAAGTAGCATAACGATTACCTGCCCAACTATCATTAATTTGGCGATGTAATGCTAAAAGAGCCATTGCTCGATGTTGTCCATCAACTATAATAAATGCTGTTTTTTGGCGATTATATTTGATTAAACCAAGAGGACTAACTTCGCCTTGAATCACTGCTTTTTCAAAGTCAAATAAATTGCCAAAGCTGATTGAAGTATCATTTTGATTTTCAGGAATGGGATAGTAAGATAATATTCCCGATCTTTCTGGTTTATTGGGAACTAAAACTGCGAGAATGGGGGGAAAAAATCTGGCAAACGCACCACTTTCTCCTAATAGGTAGGGAATTAGATCATGTGCTACACGAGAATCGTCTAAATCTCTTTGTAGGAGTTCATCAAAGGTTAATTCTTCGATGTTAAATATCTCTCGCCAAGGAACCATTTGAGAAGCAAGAGAATTTTCCCAACTTCCTTCTGAACCAGGCTTCATTTTTGTGAGTAAAAATTGAGCGCGAACACGATTACCGTCAGAACCTATTGCAAATTCCCCATAAGTTCCGTAAATTGGATCTTTTTGAACACCAAAACTAAATGACATAATTAACGTCTCCCACAAATTGGATCTGCTATGATTTGTAATAATTTTTCTAAAGTACGTCTATATTTTTGTTCTGATTGCATATCTTCATCATCAGTACCAATTTCTTGAGGAAGATTATCAGTGGGAAAGATATGTACCATTAAATCTCTTGGAGCTATATTTCTAACCCTAGCTTCTAAAGCAAAAGAATGGGATAAATTAAGCTCTGTCATAACTATCTGCACATTTACTTCAGGATGTAAAGTTAAGTATTTACTAATACGAGAATTATCATCCCACATTTCTACCAATGATAAATAATGTTGCTGGTAAACTCTTGTATAAAAATTTTTAGCTATACCTATATAAATAGGTCTTGTAAAGAATTGAACAGCTTCTGATTTGAAAAAGTGAGTAATAAAATTTTCTCCATATTGAATTGCTTCAGAAAATATCTCAGCTAAAGATTGATTGTTTGAACCGTAAAATATATTTAACGGTGACTCGGAAATCAACTTAACTCCATAGCGCATATTAATTTGAGTTTTAATTTCTTGTTGATTATCCAAAAAAGACGTTAAAGTTTTAGTCAAATCATTAGCATTTTCTAGCAATAAAGGCTTGTAATACCAGGCATATAAACCAGAAATCTGTGGGATTCTAGCAATTTGCATTCCACCCTGAAATTGCCGTTGTTCATTTTTCATTTTAAAATATACTTATAAATTACAAACTAAACAAGGTAAAGTTGAATCTTCATCATCTAATACAGACTCTAAAGCCTCAACTAAAAGGTAATTAGATACTTTTTTGTTGTAAGATTACACTAACTGCTATTGATACTTTTATTCATAATGTGTCCACATCCTAATAATTTTGATGGTTTTTTTTTCTTCAAATACCTGATAAACTAAACGATGTTGAATATTAATTTTTCTGGAATAATAACCTTTTAAATCTCCTGTTAATTTTTCATAAGGGGGATAAGATTCATAGGGATTTTGTTGAATAATATCTAAGAGTTTATTCACTTGTTTTCCTAAACCACAAGAAGCTATTTTTCTAGCATCTTTTACCCCTTGTTTAGTAAAAACTAATTGCCATTTATCCATTTAAAATATCTCTGATACTAGATTCTTCTATACATTCCGATAACGGTGTTTTTCCTCCTTTTTTTATTGATTCAATCATGTTAGGAATTGAGCTTAAATAAAGAGTTTCCTGTATAGCATTCCATTCTGATTCGGAAATTAATACAGCGTTTCCTGTCTCTCCTTTTAGCAAAATTGGTTGATTTTTTTCTATGGCTTGATTAAGGAATTTTTCGATTTTATTGTTATCTTGATTAACTAATATTGTTTCCATTTTTTTGATAATTATTGATAAAAATAAGGGTTTACAAATTACAAACTAAACAAGGTAAGGTTGAATCATCATCATCTAACACAGACTCTAAAGCCTCTGCTAGAGGGCGATTCGGAGCTTTTTTCTGCTCTCGTGCGATCGAACGTTCATGATGTGCTATAATTTCCTCTTTGCGCTCTAATAATTCCAAGAGAGTTTCTCCCTGATTCCATGTATAGGTGCGCCCATCTTGATGATTAGACTCGTATTCAACGGCTTTTGCAAACAAATCAGGATGATTTTCTGCCAACATTACCCATTCATACTTACGTTGAAAGAAACAGAAAAAACAACCAGAGCGACTGCGCCATTTATAATATTCAGGTAAGCCAATACCGCTTTCCTCTAATAGTTGCAGAATATCGGCTTTGACTAAACCTTTCTCTTTGAAGGGAAAAACGGGTTTAATATTCGGTTTCGTAGAGATATAACCCTCCCTATTTTCATCGGCGCGAATGCCAATATAACTGATAGCCTCATCATCGCCGACAAACTCCTCAAAAGGCTTAATCTTCATTTTAACCGTACACCAACGCATCTGAGGAGAAGGCAGTAAACCATCATGAATCGCCAACCAATGATCAAAACCTCTTTTTTCGCTGAGATAATGTATTTTAATGCCTAAACGGGCTTGTATGCGATCGAGGTAATCGTAAGTTTCTTGTAGCTCTTTGTGCGTATCACAAAAAAAATACTCCATATCGGGGATTTCTTTGTGTAGTAAAATAGCTAAGGCGGTAGAATCCTTGCCACCACTTAATCCTAAAACGTGTCTGACTCTTTTTTCAGTCATGAAAGATGATTGAATTGATTATTAATTTCACATATCCATAATCATAACAGAGGTAAGGGGTATCCAGTTGGAGATAAAATATGTTTTCCAAAATTGAAAAAAATTAACAATTTATGTAGATTTAGGAAGTGTATCATAATCAGCCAAAAAATAAATTTCATGGCATAGCACAAGTCGGCTAAAGCGACTAATTTCAAAGCATCAAACTGTATAGTTTCTGGATTTCATACTTAAAAAAGATATTTATGAAATATGAAATGCCTTTAGCAGATTTTAGCTGTTAGCTTCGAGATTGCTTCGTGTCTGGCAACGCTGCGGGATTTATTGCGAAGCGGTTTATGTCAAAATATTAGTTATTTTGTTATAAAAATTAATAAATCTGGTTATCGTTAAAACCTTGTATTTTTGCTAAAAATATTAGTTATTTTGTTATAAAAATTAATAAGTCCAGTTATCGTTAAAACCTTGTATTTTTGCTAAGGATATTAAAGGCTCAAACTGACGGTTATAAATATTAGTTAAAGTTTCTAAATTTAATAAATCTTCTATGTGACTTATCTTTAAATCTAGCAGATAATTTTCTGTATATTTTAACCATTCTTTTTGAGGTAAATATTGATGAGAAATAGTTAAGCCTTGATGTTGTAATTGAATAAATTTGGCTAAATATTGAGATGATGGTATATTATTTGATTTAGAACTATTAACACTACTCATAGTTGGTATTAAATTCCAAAGTCGATCGTGGGCAACAAATGACCAGGGTAAATAATGATCGATCGAAACACTATTTTTATCTAAAATTTGATGAGAATATATACATTTTATTGGTTGTTTGTCTAAGATAATTTTCCAATATTTAGCTTGTTGATGGAGAGATTCTCGTTTATCAAGGGGAAATAATTTACTAGCCAGATTAGGGGTATTTTGATTATTTTTTTGCATATAATTTAACCATTCCCAAGCTACCCAACCTTTAATAATTGTAAAATTTTGCTTAAAATATTCTACCCAGTCAGAGTTTAAAATAATGCTATTAGTTTCTTTATATTCCGTACTATTAAAACAATAAATAGGCTTATAATTATCAAATAAATTAGTTGATAATTCGGTAATTCTAAAATTAACTAAATAATCTTTTGTTCCTCTTAATTCATTGGCAAAAAAAGGACGAATTAAACGAAAAGGCACAAAACGCATTAAACTATTACTAATATCATCTAAATTTTGTTGACCAATAAGATTAATTAACTTTTCTTTTTTAGTAACTTTTTCTGTATAAAACTCTATATTTAATTGATCTAATTTATTAGCAATTTGATCTTGTTTGCCAAAGGATAGCTTAAAAAATATATGAGGATACCACGCATTAGCTAAAATTTCTATGACTAATTCTCTAAAATAAATTCTTGTTGAATTGTCAAATAATTTTCTAGCTAAAATATCTAATAAAGCATTGAAAAATAGATACTTATAAGAGTTAGTAGTTGCATCAAATAACTGAGATAAAGCTGATATATTTAGATGATCAGATTCTGGTAGATTATTCATTTTACTATTCGTCATCAGTATTAACTTTTAAAGATGTTTTTATTAAATAAAATGAGTTGTTAATACCTAGTTAATATCATCCAAATTTATCCCTAATTCTCTTAATTTAGCCTCTAATTTATCTGCCCTTTCTTTTTCTTTTTCCGCCCGTTGTTTTTCAGCTAATACTTTTTGTTTTTCCTCGTTATAAGTAGAAAATCGATCGCCGTTAGGATAATATATATTTAACTCAGGTTGACTCAATTGAAAACGAATACCTAAACGGGGGCTTTCCCAACTATCTATACCTTCAATCATTTCCAAAATATTATTCTGTCGCACAAAAACCGTTAAGTCATTCATGTCTGGATCATAAATGTAATATTCTTCTACTCCATGATTTTGATAAAATAACAGTTTGCCATACATTTCCTTGGTAGTGTTACCCGGAGAGAGAATTTCAAAGACGACTTGGGGAGGGATATTGTTTTCTTTCCATTGTTGATATGAACCACGTTCACCTTTTTCTCTACCAAATACTACCATAACATCAGGGGCAACTCGTTTTTTATTATCTCCTTCCACGGGATACCAAAGTAAATCTCCAGCGATAAACACTTGAGGATTATCGGCAAATAACCAATCTAAATTAGTTTTAATGGTAGTAATCCAACGAAACTGAAGGGTATTATCTGCAATAGGTTTACCGTCACTATCGGGATAAATAATCTCTGATGTTGTGGTTTTTTCTAGTTGAGCAACCATATTGTTTTATATTAGACAAATCTAGTCAATTATTTTCATGGTAACAAATTCTTTTCATATATTAATTGACACAATCGTTATCTTAAAACTATAATTAAAGTTAGGCTCAGCCTAGGGGTAGTCGTATGACTGCCGAAATATAAGCCGCTAAGAAAATGGCGGTTTTGTTTTTTGTAGGTTTAATAGAAACAATAGTATTTTAATCCCGTCGAAGATACTTGCTCGGTGCCCAACTTTTGATCTATGATCAGATTGTTTTCTTTTAGTGCAATGAAGGCTTTATTTTCAGGGTTGTCTTTACTTCTGACTACAGGATAAAGACATAAATCTGCTAATTGTAATTTAGGTCTATTTTTTGTTTTTCCTTCAATTCCACTTAAAATAAGATTCAATTCTTTAATAGATAAAGGAGAATATTTTTCTGAATTATTGGAATCAAAAGGTAATCCTTGTTCTTTAATTTCTTGAAAATACTGTTCAATTAATTTATCTTCTTTTTTTCCCATTTTTTCATAATAAATCATAATTTTTTCGTTATTAGCAAAAGCATATTTAGCACAACGTTCCAATAAAATTGAAAAAGCACTTTTCATCATTTCCCAAGTTTTTTCTCCATATTTATCTAAATATCTTTGACAATAGCCAGAACGAGAAATTACACAAGCATGAACAATTATCGGATTTTCTACAATAAGTTGTGTTAAATCATTCATAAACTTTTCATACTCTATCTTGTCTAATTTACCTAACCATGCAAAACCTCTTTTTTTTGAGCGAATTTCATTACCATGTAACGGATAATCTTGTGGAATATTCCAACGTTGTTTAAAGTTATCAATTGAATTTTTAATTAATATTTCATCTTTTCTTTTAACTAAAATTCCACAAGTGCGCAAAATATGGTGAAGAGTCTTTTAAATTCGGTTTTGGGCTTCCACTATCATCAATAAATAAGGCAAATTCTTCTGACATAAATTAACACAAAAAATATTATTTAATTATAATTCAAAATTCTTTCGGTTAGTTTTGCGAGGATGGTTTCTCTAAATTGTTTATCATTGGGTAATTTGGCTACAATTTCCTCAACTATTTTGTCTGCTTCCGATTCCCTTTGATTATCTATCCATATCATGTGATTGGTTTCTTCACCATCACTACGGGTAACGGTAATACGTCTAGCAGATAAACCTTTATTATTAACTTTAACTTCCTGTTGGATTGCTTCTAAATTGGCAAATTTTCGGGCTAATTCCGCTAATTTCACTTGAAATAGACTTACATCTTCATCTTTCCATGATTCGGCTGGTTTATCAACAATAATCATGACTAAAGCCTCTAACCATTGACTATCAGTTTTTGATTCATCACAGGCGGCTTGGGTAAAACGTCTCAAAATAGATTCTACACATTTATCTCTTAAATAATTTGCCCTGACTCGTAAATCTTCCCTGATTTTAGTTTCTTCACTTCTGACTCCAAAAGCAGAATAAAGCAATGATTGACATTCACTCAATAAGTTTTCGTAAGCGCGATTAATTTCTCTTAAAGTCTGAATTAACTTAGTTTTGAGTTGTTTTGCGGTAATGCCATCATCTCCTTCTCCCGTGCCGATCGATGGTAAACTACAAGCTAAGGGTAATTCTTTGAATAATAATTCATCAGGCTCAACGGTTTTTTGTAAACAAGTTAAAACTTTGACGGCTTCTTTACTTAGGCGTTTAGTTTGTATGGTATAGCGAGGTAATTGTTTTACAAATTGATAAAGAGGAGTAACTACTGTTAATAATGTAGCATTACGAACATTCTCCTTCGTTTTTACGTTGGGATTGCGTAAAATTGCTTCTAATTCTTTGAATACTTCTGCCCTTAATCCTGCTATAGCAAAATATTTTACTCCATAACGCTCAGGATTTTTCACTAATAACTCAAAATGTTCTTCTCCTAACACTGGTATAAAAGTACCATCTTGATAAATACCGACATCCTCCCGATGATAAAGTAATACTGCCGTCAAAATAACAGGAATTATCCCTTCCTTTACTCCATAGGGTGGGGCAGATAATTTTTGATATAAGGTTTCTATGGTTTCTGGTTTTTCTGTAGCTGATAAACAAAAATCATCGATCGCACCCCAAATATCCGTTATCTTAGGATTACCCCAATTATTCTCAAAAGGCGGATAAAACCCCCATTCCTCTCCTTCTCCAACTCCTTCTAATAATTCCCCTGAAACCTTGCCCAATAATGTATTATTAATGTCGGGGGGGGGCTTTCAATATATTTTTGTCAGAAGTTATATTATTATTAATCTGACTCGAAATTAATTGTTCATTATAGTTGACAAGGTTATGATTTGAGTTTTGAGAAATCACCTGTTGACTATTACCTGTTAGCTGTTGACTATTTGTTACTTGTTGACTATTACCTATTAGCTGTTGACTATTTGTTACTTGTTGCCTACCCTCACCAATAGATTTTATTTCCTCCCCTTGACGATGAATACCAGTTTCTTGCAAAAGAGAAAAATACATTGTGACTTCTGGTCCATAACCCGTTAAACCTAACTTAGGTAGGGTAGAATTATTTATCATGGCAGAGATTAACTGTCGTCTCGCCATCATACCTTGTGCCGTTAAATTACGGCGATTTATCAATTCATTCCACAAAATCGGGCTTTTAGGATATACTTGCTCACAAATACGAGATAATTCTGAGTTTAGGTGACTAATACTAGAAATATTAACTAACTTTCCTTGAATCCAACATTGATTATTTTCTTCCCTCACATCAAACACATTAGCGAGGGTATCATCTAAAAATCTTTCCGCTTCGGCGAGGCGATAACGCACTTCTTTTCTCGCAACTCCATCAGCCTGTAATTCCTTCGCTGTTTTATCTAGCCAATTCAAAGCCGAAAATTCCCTCACCCGTAACCGTAAAATGGTTAAGTTACTAGCGGTAATGATAATAAGGGGTAATCCATCAACCGTAGATGAAGGGAAAGAGGAGGGGATGTCTTCTGCTAACCAATAACCTAAGTAACCGTCGGCGGTGTCGCTATCGCATTTCAGTTTCTCTAAATAGGAGGAGGTGTCGAGATAATGTCTTTCAAAATATCTTAATGTACCTGTTTGATAACTGTGTCTTTGAGCTACCATTGGTTTTAATGGGCGTAACTCTGACAATAATTTAACTAAACTTTCAGGCTCTTGATAAGATTCTAACTCTTGATCTACATTAAAATCTGAACCTTGCCAAATTCTTAATTCATCTATCTGACGACGATGGGTAATTATCCCTCCTTTCAACAAACTGTCTATTTTTTCCTGCCAGTAGTTAACCTTTTCCTCTTGGGGTAAATCACATAAACCCAATGCCACCAGTTGACGAGTTGCCCTTGTGATTCCCGTAATAGTAACTAAGTTGAGGATACCAATAACTTTTAATACCCGTAAACTATCCTCATCTAAACTTTTACTATCGGCGATTAAGTCGTAAATTTCTATCCATCGTTGCAAATTAGGGCGAGAGGTTAATCCCATTCCAGCAGACTCGATAAAATAATCATACACTTGATCGAGTTTTAATGTCGGTAAGTTATCTTTATCTATAACCGTTTCTGTGAGAAAATTTTTTAAGGAAAAAGGCTCATCAGATGTGATAAAAGTAAATAAGGTGCGATCGTTTTGAGCATAACGCATACACAGAGTCGGTAAAACCAAAGCTGTCAGAGGATGCAAAGGATAAATATCTTCTAAGATTGACTTATCAATTTTTTCTACGGATAAAGTCTGATAAAGACTATCAAACCATTGTTGACTATAATCTACAATCCGCTCATACTGAAAAAAGTCATCATCGAAATTCTGTAAAAACTCCTCTTGCCTGTTGTCTTCCCCTCTACTTACGGAGGATAAAGATGAGTTTACCCTTGCAAGGGGGGATAAAGAGGGGTTTCCTTCTTGCCTATCTGTATCAGCATCTTTTATTTCCTTACCAAGATTAATCGCTTCTCCCATTAACCGCATCATTTGCGATACTGATTCAGTAAAGGGAATATCCTCAAATCTACCTTGAATTTTTGCCCATTCATTACGCTGTATTTTAGCCAATCTTTGCCCATATTCGGTAAAGGCTTGATGGAGAATGCCTAAAATATAGACTCGATTGCCGTTAATTGACTCTAATTCTGCTAATTGTTGTAATAAATATACATCTTCTGCTCCTTGATTGTAAACGGCATATTCTAAATTTTTTCCCAACTCATCAATAATAAAAATTAAGTCAGTTTTAGCTTGAATAATTATCTCTTTTATTAAGGCAATAATGGCACTATTTTGAATATTTTTTCCTTGTTTTATTAATTCATTAAAACCCTCTAATTGTTCTTGAAAATGAATCTTATTTTTTAGTTTAAAATTATCTAATCCTATAAATAAAGCCCGAATAATAGTGTTAGTAACTGATTCTCTTTGACTAACTGCGATCGCCCTTATAAAACCTTGTTTTGGGAAATTATTTATTAACTGTTTATAGTGTTGAATTAAGTCATTATCGACCTTTAAAATTGATTCAATAATAAGAGAATTTAATTTATATATATTGCTATTTTTAGGAGATAATAAACAAGTTAAATAATGACAAAAAGCCGATTTCCCAGTACCATAAACTCCCGTTAAAGTCCAACAATTACTATTATTTTCCCTCGTTAAACCCCGTAAAATTCGCCCTAAAACATCAATAGCTTTATCGGTTAAAATATAACCTTTTAATGCTTCTATATCATCAAAATCTCTTTCTAAATTGATGGATCGAGTGTAACGTCTTTCTAAGGTAAAATAATTAGCTAAAGTAGAATTATTCATAATTAAAATTAAACAAAAATACCGAGATTAAAGTGTTAGAGTAATAAGAACTTTGCAGTTTGATAACCCACGATTATTTCTAAAATTGTATAGCACTTTAGTTAATAATATTATTCATTAGACATCGATGTTCTTGCTTGTAGAATGTATATTTTTACCTGTCATTGATAATAACGATCAAATTTAAGAGGCTAACTCTCAATTCCTAATTGCCAACTCAAGTTATAAGTGAGAAATAATTGGGGTGTCAGCTAATAATCTTTCCGCCACTTCCGTATGTTTAACCAAATCCACATTAGTCATAAAAGTTGAGTAGGTTAAAAAAGCTAATAGGGAACGAGGATCGATAATCCAAGGGGAAAGATATTGGGGTAATTGACATAATCCCAAGGATGTTAGTTCGGCTAGTGCTGGTAAATCTAAAACATCTAGTTTGCCACAAAAGAGTAATTTTAAGCAATCTGATCGCACTAAGAATCCGAATCGGCTTATTTGCCTGTTGGAGTAATTTAGCCACATGACAAATTCTCTCTTGTTCTTTTTCGGTGGTTAAGTCTGTCGCATTAATTGATAGTTAGGTGAAAAGAATCCTAACTTTATTCCTCTTGTCTTTACTATATCAATTACACTAAAATTTGTAATCTACATTTCTGTATTTTTCACGAAGCAATCCCGATTAACTTAAATCCTACCATAAAAACGATCGAGAATTTGGGATGCTAAATCAAGGGGATTTTTTTCAAAAGATAGTTGCACTAAACCAGCCGTATCCGCTAAAAATAAAGATGATTCTTGACGGCATACTGCTTCAATCGCCGAATAAATAGCTTCTTCTGATAGTTTGAATACAGTGCCGGGGCTTCCTTTGTCGTAAAGTAAACGAGAAATAGTAATAGTGAATTGATTTTGGCTTACCCAACTGGCGTATTCTAAACAAGTGGCTACGATTATCGCTGATAGTAAATTAGGCTTACTACCGAAACGAAAACGGTAATAATTGCTATTTTTTGGTTGATAAATTAATCCTAACTCAGTAAAGGGACAGTCGATCGAATCTTCCACAAAATTAGTATTGTCATTATCGGATTCCACATACATTCGCAAAATACAATTAATATCCTTGACGAGAGAAGAATCAGCGACAGTTTTATTCAATTCCTGTAGATAATCCGTTAAACCCTTGAGTAAATCTTCCTTTTTAAACTCATTTTGATTGAAAAGATTAAAGGCATAATACCACGCACCAGCGTTACAAGTTGGTTTAAGTAAATTCCAGTGTAATAACCATAGGGAGGCAGGATTTTCTAAATACCTATCCCAACCATTAACACCCAAAAGATTATTACCAAAGAAAGAGGGAGTATTATCGTCATCAATAATTTTAAAAGCATAACACCAATAACGAAGTGATCGAACCATATTTTTACCCACTCCCAACCTAACTGGTGCATCTTCAGAGTTGAAAATATGACTATCATTAGATGCCGCATCAAAACCTTTCTTTAACCAACCCCAACGGGGATGAAAAGTCTCATGACGGGCAAAAGTTGAAGTTACAGGATTATCTAAAAGATTTAACTCCAAATTAGTTTTATTCATTAAATATTGTCTTGGTATGTTTTCATAGTTCTCTCAAAATAATATTATGCTTTTTTTCTGTCAAGGCGTAAAGCTAGGGAAACAGCAATTTAGTGCCAACTCGCTGAAATAGTTTTGCTGTAAAGGTTTTAAGAGTTACTAAATATATCCTCACACATGAATATAGTATGTTAATTATTGCCTTATATCCAATTGCAAAGGCACAAATTCTAATTCGGCTTGTCTCACTTCCTCGAAAGATGCTGATTGCGCCCTACCTTCTTTTAACCAATTTCTTAAGAGTTCGATCGTCTCTTTCTGGGATACTGATAATGGTACTTGATTTTTTAGAGCTTTTGTCACATCCTGATTATTAAACTCTCGGTTTTGGTTAAATCCCAAATACATGGCATCGATTATCGCCTGTTCAATTTCTGCCCCTACATAACCCTCACAAATACCACTCAAGGTTTTAATATCAAAATCTTCAGGAAACCGATTTCGCTTCTTCAAATGTACCGCTAAAATTTCTTCCCTTTCCGCTTTGGTGGGTAAATCTAAGAAAAATATCTCATCAAAACGCCCTTTTCTTAACAACTCTGGCGGTAGTTGACTGATATTGTTAGCGGTGGCAACCACAAAACAAGGCGCAGTTTTTTCCTGCATCCACGTTAAAATCGTACCAAAAACCCTAGTACTTGTACCGCCGTCTAATCCTCCAGAAGCGAAGGCTTTTTCCATTTCATCAATCCACAACACGCAAGGGGCAACGGTTTCCGCTAATTGTAACGCTTGGCGAGTACGTTCCTCCGATTGTCCTACCAATGAACCAAACAATGATCCAATATCTAATTTCAATAAAGGTAAACGCCATAACCCTCCTATCATCTTCGCTGTCAAACTTTTGCCTGTGCCTGGGATACCAATTAAAGCAATGCCTTTCGGTGCAGGTAATCCATAATCCCTCGCCTCTTGACTAAACGCTCTTTCTCTTAGTCTTAACCACTGTTTGAGAATTTCTAATCCTCCCACGTCATTGGGAGTTTCATGCACGGCATAAAATTCTAAGGCTTGAGATTCTCTGATAATCTGCTTTTTCTCCTCAGTAACTATATTTATATCCCTGTCATCTAATCTACCATTAGAGACGATCGCTTTAGCAAATACCCGTTGTGCTTGGGCAGTCGTTAAACCGAGGGCAGCTTGAATGAGTTTTTCTTTTCCTAAGGGGGTGAGGTTAACTTTAACACCAGGGGTTTTGGCAAGGGAATTTAAGACGGTTTCTAATTCTATTTCTTTGGGTAAAGGAAATTCCACCATTACTGCTTCATCCTTTAATTCTGCGGGAATAGCGTTAAGGGGGGAGGTAATTAGGATAGATTTTTTGGTAAGTTTCAACCGTTGAGCAACACTGCGTAATTTTCGTTTAATGGTGTCGTTTTTCCAACAGTCATGAAAATCTTTAAGGACAAATAGAGCGTCGGTACTAGCTTTCTCAATTTGTTCGAGGGCGGTTAAAGCATCTTTAGCGGTGGGTAGAGAGGCTTTATCGTTAGTTAAAGATTGAAAACCATCGGCGACATCCCAACTAAGACAAGGGCGTTGATTTTGATTACAGACTTGTTTAACGGTTTGTATGGCTCTTTCCTCCTCCTGAGTAACAAGAATCATCAAGGTAAATCTGGCTCGAAGATAGGTGTCTAATTCTTGGGAAAAACTCATTAAGTTATAATCTAAGGAATATATTTATAATTACGGATCTCTTTTTATCTGAATTTTATTCAATAATCTTTTAATGATTAATGTCTAACCTATATATTATCAGTGGTGCAAATGGTTCTGGTAAAACCACTACAGCTATGACAATTTTACCACAGTTTTTGAAGGTTATGGAATTTGTTAATGCCGATGAAATCGCAAAGGGTATTTCTCCTTTTAATCCTGAATCGGTAGCTATTCAAGCAGGTAAAATAATGTTACAAAGATTAGATTTTCTAGCTAGTCAAAGAAAAGATTTTGCTTTTGAGACTACGTTATCATCCCGTCACTATGCTCGTTTTTTGAGAAAATGTAAGCAAATGGGTTATAGGATAAATTTACTATATTTTTGGTTACAGTCTCCAGAATTAGCTATTAGTCGGGTAAAAAGGCGAGTTGAAAGTGGTGGGCATAATATTCCCGAAGATGTCATTATTCGCCGTTATCAAAGGGGTTTAACTAATTTATTTAAGTTATATTTACCTTTATGCGATAATTGGTTGATCTATAATAATTCTCAGAAAAATACTGAGTTAGTTGCAACTTATTTCGAGAATGAATTAACTGTTGATAATCCTTATTTATGGTCTAAAATTAAAGGTGATTATAATGAGTAAACGAGACTTAAATCCGTTGTTTCAAAAAATTGATCGAGGTGTTAAATTAGCTATAAAAAATGAACTCGATAAACACCGAAGGTTAAATCAAGCAATTAGTATTTATCAGGATGGTAAAATTATAACTTTAAAAGGTGAAGAAATTGGTAAAATTTTAGACAATAATAAAGATAATGATTAAAAGATTTTTTCGATCGTTTCAAAAAGAAGGAGAGGATTTAGTAGGAGAAAAACTTTTAAATAATGTTAATCTTGAAGAACTACAAAAACTATTTAAAGTTGATGGTAATAATCCTATGTATGATTGTTACTTAATAGAAAATCAAGAGCAGTTTGATTATTTACAAAATAAATTTAATGTAAATTTAAATGATGAATTATATGATTATTATTTAGAAACTGATACCTTTTCGGAAGATAACTAAAGCATCTCTTAAAGACACAGGTAAGATGCCTGTTTTACGGTAGAAAAATTATAAATAAAATCGAGATATTAACTCCAATTAAACTCCTGATTTTTAATTTTTTGTATCACTTCCCCCGCTTCGGGTGTCATCTCTCGGCTAATGATTTCACCGCCTAAAATTGCCTCTAAATCTTGGGTTAAGTCGAGACATTTTTGTCCTTTTACTCCCCTGATTTCTAATTTTACTTCTCCATTGTCATCGATAAAAACATCTATTTCTTGTAAGTCCATAATTACCTATTTCATAGTTTATTAAATAATTTTTACTAAATTTATGTTAATTTTTAAGAGTTTTATTGTCTATATTTATTAATCAAAAAAATTTTTAAGCCATTCTTCTTAACACTAAATGAATTTTATTTCCTTCTTCAACTTCTTCACTAACTAATGAAAATCCTTGCTCCTCTAATTTACTTTTAGCGGCATGATAAGCATATTTTTGATTAAGAGTTTAGTTTGCACAAATTGGGCTTGTTGTATCTCTCTAATTCCCCACCAGTCGGCAATGATTTCGTAATTGTCTTCCTGTTTCTGAAAGCCAATATCATAATTGGGATTACTGGTGAAAATTTTTAAGTCGGCGT
This sequence comes from Geminocystis sp. NIES-3709, assembly GCF_001548115.1. Lineage (GTDB taxonomy): Bacteria > Cyanobacteriota > Cyanobacteriia > Cyanobacteriales > Cyanobacteriaceae > Geminocystis. The sequence goes on from NZ_AP014825.1 coordinate 39,655, forward strand.
TGGTGCGATTTCCGCTATAACCGTTAACTTGCACGTTTCCTTCTTGATATTTATAGCCTAAGTCTATTAGGGCTTGTTTGAGGTATTCTTTTTCAACTATTTTCGTTTTTAAACGGGTAAAATGTGACATATTTTTTTATATTAATTTAAGCTGTGGAATCGATCGAAATTGCGTTGGTGTTATTTATATTCATATAATTATTAATGTAGCAAATTTTTAAGGATATAATCAAATATCTTTTAATTAGACATTAATTATATTAATAATTCTACCAGACGATACACTGTTGTTCCTGTTGTTTGATGCCATTTTTGACAGGGTGGATTATCTTTTTGTTTGGCTCGATCGATCGCTATTCTAACATAAGGTTTTAATTTTCTTCCATCAATCGTTTTATCATAATTAGGTAGATATTTTTTGAGTTTTTGATCACATTGCGAAGCCGTATTAACTCCTTTTCCATCTTCAAAATGCAGTAAAAGCCAATATTCAAATTTAGGATTAGAAACGGCTAATCCATAGTTATTTACCTTTTGACTCCATTGATATAATAATTCTAATTGAGAATCTTGCCATTGATCTTTATCTACTACTAACCATGCTTGATCTGTTTTTTCGAGTTTATTATCTAATAAATATTCTTTCATTTTTTTTAAGACTTGATCTGGGGAACTTTTTTTATTAGTTTTTAAACATTTCACTTGAATAGTGGTTTTTTCGTTGTTAAACATAGCAAAGTATTCAGGTTCTGTAATTGAGCCTTCTGTAGCAATTACAAATAGTTGCCGATATTGACGTTGCCCTGTGGGGCGAGAAAATCTACCTTTAGAAGCCATTAATTATCCTCTTTAATTTTATCTATGTTTTGATTATTATTTGATAAAATTAGGGCTGGATTTATTCTTGGTATGCCCCCCATTCTTCCTTGTAAATAACTTTTTCTGATGTCTTTATCATAACGAATATCATCATATTCACTTAAACCAATTAAGGTAGTATTGCCGTCAAATTGTCTTTCTGTTATCCACATTTCATCTCTCCTTAATAATTTCTGATCCATTAATAATAAATCATGGGTTGTAAATATTAATTGATTTCGAGTTTCTGGGTGACAATTATTGAGATAGGTTTCTAATATTTTTCTGGTTAATAGGGTGTGTAAAGATCGATCGATCTCATCTATGATAAATACTTTGTTACTGTGGGGATTTATTAAGTCTAATAAGACGGGAATTAAATCGATAATTCTTTTTGTGCCATCGGATTCTTGATATATCTCAAAAGGGATTTCTTCCTCTTGGGAGTGATGATGATAACTGATTAATTTTTTAGCGATTAATTCTCCTTTTTTACGGCTAATAATTATCGGTTCTAGGTTGCCAAATTTGTGGATTTTGACGGTTTCTCCTTCTTTTATTTCTGTTTTTAGTTTACTTTTTAAAAATTCTGAAATATCTATATTTTCTATTTTAATTTCTTCATTGCCTAATCTAACAATTCCTGTATCTAAACCCATTAATATTTTATTCATGGTATTAAATAAAGGGTTATTTTCATCAATAAATTGTAAAAATGGTTGAAATCGATCGTCGGGAGCGATGAGTTCAAGGGAATATTTAAACCAGTCATAAATGGGCTTAAAAAGTTCTATTTGTTGATTAACAGTGTTGGTTAAAAATAGTTGATTATCCCTTGTACCTTTAAAGGCAAATTTGAGAAAATCATCTTTAGCAAGGGTGGAATTAAAATGAGGTTGACTATCATAACGATGATAAATAATTTTATCTCTGGTACTCAAAATTTCTACTAATTTTTCTTCAATTACTACCTTTGAAGTAACACTAAAACTGTATTGATAGATGGTATCTTCTATTAAAATATCAAAGACAAATTCGCTAGGATGATTAAGGGAGGCGTTGTCTAAACGAAACCATTGTCGAGGGATGAGGTTGTCGGGATGCGTACCCTCTACAATTAAGTATTTAGCAAATTTGAGGGCTTGAAATAGGTTTGTTTTGCCTGATGCGTTACCGCCGTAAATGGCTGTAATGGGTAACAATCGCAGGGGATATTTTTTGATTCTCGGTAGTCTTTCTCCGTGTTGTCTTTCTTTACTGGCAATGGTGGTGAGGGTTGCGGTATCCCGAAATGACATCCAATTAGAGAGGGTGAAGTTGATTAACATTGGTTAATGAGATTTTTGCTCTTTATTTTATCCTAATAAGACTAATCATCCTAAAAATATAGTTTTAAATCAGATTTTGACTATTTTAATATTATTAGTTTACTATTTATGCTACAATAGATTAACATAACTGAAATTTTATAAATAATAAATAGTATGTCCACTAAAAATTTGTCTAATCAAAACTTGAAAGGAAAAAATCTTGCTAACGAAGATTTAAGTCATGCAATATTAATTAACACCAATTTAGAAGGAGCAGATTTAAGTCATGCAATATTAATTAACACCAATTTAGAAGGAGCAGATTTAAGTCATGCAATATTAATTAATACCAATTTAGAAGGAGCAGATTTAAGTCATGCCAATTTATCAGGTGCTAATTTATGGGGTGCTAATCTAACCAAAGCTAATTTGACAAATGCTAATTTAAGTAATGTTGTTCAAGATAGTTTAGAATTAACGCCTATAGTAAAACCAGGTCAACAGTCTCCTAGAATTAAAAGAAGTACAATTAATTTTACACAAGCCAATTTAGAAGGGGCTAATCTTGAAGGCGCAGATTTAGCAGAAGCAAATTTTTCACAAGCAAATCTGAAAAATACAAATATAAATAAAGCAAATACTATTTTTGCAAAGAACTTGGTATTGTAACAATCTTTATCACAGTTTTAAATTATGCTCTTTAGCAATATTTATTATTTCTATATTGAGCTTTTCAAGTTTATCAGATGTGATATGCCAAAATTCTTTGTCAGAGGGTTTATCTTCAGGGCATGAATCTAAAATTTTTTTTGATGCTTTACTAAGGTGATTTCTGAAAAAGGATCTACCCAAAAAATCAAAATTTTGCGATAATCATAGCTGTACAATAAAGATAATTAGCGTTACACTTAATGGATCAAGCTATTCAATTAACACAATCTCAGATTGAAGATATACGAATGGCTGCAAGTAAAATGTATGGTGCTTTTCGCCGCTGATTTCAAGCACAAATGTGTTTGAAATATTGTCATGGAAGTGCCAGAAAAGCAGAAAGAATTTGGGGATGGGGGCGAGATAATGTTCAACTTGGTTTGGAAGAAGAACGTACTGGTATTATTTGTTTGGGTACACAATCAATGTCGAGTGGAATAAAAAAATGGGAACAAAAATATCCAGAAGTAGCAAATGTACTCAAAGAGATAGCTGAAGCTCATTGTCAACAAGAACCGAGTTTCAAAACATCCATCGCTTATACTAGATTAACAGCATCATCCGCCATGGCTGAGCTAAAAAAGAGAGGATTTACTCAGGAAGAAATTCCCCCAGGGAGTACAATGGCAACTATCCTGAATCGAATGGGTTATCGATTAAGAAAAATAGTCAAAGCAAAACCTCAAAAAAAATTCCCGAAACCAATGCCATCTTTGAAAACTTGAAAAAAAAAGATCTCAAAAACGTCTGTGGAGTAAAACGTTTAAGTATGGATTGCAAAGCAACGGTAAATATAGGTGATTATTCTCGGGGTGGGAAAACAAGAGGGAATAATCAAGCACAAGATCATGACATGGGAGAAAAAGAAAAATATATTCCCTGTGGCATAGTAGATGAGGATAGTGGACAATTATATCTAAACTTTGGCAGTTCCCATAAGACAAGTGATTTTATAGTCGATAATATCTCGATGTGGTGGGAGAACATTAGTACACGAGAAAAAGAAGAAATAAATTTAATTCAAATAAAAATAGATAATGGTTCAGAAAGCAGTGGTGTCAGAACTCAATTTTTGAAGAGAATGGTAGAATTTGCCAGTAAAATACAAAAAAAGGTTCAGTTACTATATTTTCCTCCCTATCATAGCAAATATAATCCCATTGAACGCTGTTGGGGGATACTAGAACAACATTGGAATGGAGCGATTTTAAGGGATGTAGAAACCATGTTAGCTTGGGCAAAAACCATGACATGGAAAGGATTAAGACCAATTGTTAACTTCAGTGAGAAAGTATATGAAAAAGGAATCTCTTTAACAAAAAAAGAAATGAAAAACATTGAAATGCACTTGGGACGTAATCCAGACTTGCCAAAATGGGATATTCTTATCCGACCTTCTTAGCGGGTAATTTCTTTCTAAGAAATCACCTAAGTAATTAACTAAAGAATTTAGGTGAATATCTAAATATTCCTGTACCTTTTGTGCCACCAACGCGTCTAAATCTAACTGCTCAAACTGCAAAGCTAGATCGTGCAAAGTCGCATCCCTGTCTCCCAAAATCGGCTTACCTGCATCCTGCCAAGCCTCCAATAATCGCCCTAAAACCCTCGCCTTAGAAATCCCATCATGGAGGGCGATAAACTCCGAAAGGATTGAAAGCTGATGCTCACTAATCAAACCAGAATATTTCGGCAACGAACTCGGCATATTCAATAGGTCTTAACTTTTTTAATAACTAGATAATAACAAAAAACCAAAGTCTGTAGATGATCGATCGTACAGAGTTTAACTGGATTAAGTAAAAGAGAATTTGTAAATATGATTGTTAAGTTTTGAAATAATTGGGGCAAGTAATATATAAGTCATAATTAAAGTATTTGCTTCAGTGCTAACTCAATTAACTTAGAGCAATCAGTACCCTTTTGTTTAGCAGATAATTCTAAAAATTTTTTAGCACTAGGAGTAATATAAATACCACAAGTAACTCTGACTTGCTGATCTTGGCAATACATTCCCACACCTCTTTGCCCCTTTTTTCTGAGAAATAGAGATTGAGGCACCTCCATCACTTCAATAATTTTTTGATGTTCACGATAAAGGGATTCTACACACTCACTAATAGATATATTATTTTTGGCTTTTAACTGTTCTAACTTTTGTTTTAACTTAGAATCAATAGACAAATTAAACCTTACCTTATTCTCATCGTAAATTGGCGTGAACAACTTTTTTTTCATCATCGATTTATTATCACTATTGTTTTGACAACAACAATCATCCTACACTTAAAAAAAAGACCTCTTCCCTCAGTTCCAAAACTTAAAATTCAACTTATTTTTAGCTTATCGGTTGTCCAACTCTTATCCAACCAAAAAGCATCTTATTTGATAAGTATTTAGCTCCTGTGACTACTGGAGCGTTTTTCCAACATTTTTCTGACTTTTTTCTATCTTATCCAACTTTTTAAAAAACGAGAAGTGAAATTTAATAGCTATAACTACTATAAGTAAAGACTTTTAGCCTTTATTTTACCATAAAGGTATTTATATCTTTTAACACACCTTTATCATCGAACTGTTTTTTTTTTAAATGAAATTGTTGGATATAATATTTAGATAACGACTAGCTAACAATTTTTTTTAAAGTTGCTTTAGCTATTGTGACTACACCAAAATATTTTTAGAGAAATGAATCAGCCATATCCAACCTTATACGAATATTTTACTAGCCCAGAATTTCAGTCTTCCGTTAGTAAAATTAATTGCATTAATACATCTATATTAAGATTTTATTTAGCTGGAGTCAAAGAAAAAAAGATTCAAGGAAAAAGATTAAACAAAGAACAAATCGAAAACCAGTTAGTCAAACTAAAAGATATTTCTGTTGATCAGTCTTTTGATATTGAATATCATCTGTCTTTGGTGGAAAAGGGGTGCAAGGTGTATGGCAAAAACACAAAAACACAAATGAAAGCCGATATTTCTTATGCTAGAGTCTTCTTTGAATTTGTCAAAAATTCTATGTCTGTTTCTAGTCAAAAAGAAGAAGACGAAACTGAGAGCATTTTGCCCTATCGACAGGCAATTATGGATAAATCGATGTATAAACAAAAAAGTTGTAGTGTTAATCGTCAAATCATTCTCCAAAATGAACCTTTGAAGTTTATTGATGAGTTAAAAAATAAATATCCACATTTGTCACAGCAGCAGTTAGTTGAAAAATCAACTGAAAGTCTAACTCAAATTTTTGATACTTTTAATAACTTTGCTGAATTTAGGAAAAACGAAGAAAAATTAAGGGATAGAACTATCAATACCAATGTAGATGTACTGAGAAGATTCTTTGGTTGGTGTAAAGAGGAGCTTGAGTTAACGATCGATGAATTAAGTATCACGAAAATAATACCTGTGATTGATCCTTACATCAATAATTACCAAGATGAAGATGAGTTTGACGATAATTTTATGACTGAGTTAGCGAAGAAAGAATGGCTGTTAAAGTCAAAAATTAACCGAAATACAAAATCTTTTATAAAATTACTTAATCGCTATTTCAACACCTATATGGCTGAAACTTCAACTGGTGCAAAGGTGATAGTTTGTAATTCTTTAATCGCTTTGACTAAATATTTATACTACGATATAACGGACGAAGACGAAGGAGATGATTATCAAGATATTAAATTAATCAATAGACTTAAAGCCTACAGAAGAAATTTAGAGAAGGATAACTGTGATGAAGACGATGGTATTGTACCCCCGTTTAACAGAGAAGAAACTATACAGGTAGCCATGAGACTGAAAAAGTTAGCTGACCAAAACTATGAGTATAATAGTGGTTACAAGTATAATCGAGGAAATAAACTAGGTAAGTTTGCTAAAGCTCTCCATTTACAAAGTTTTTTAGTGATCGGTTTAATGGTATTTATGCCTACAGACCGCAGTAGAACTTACCGAGAACTAACTTTTGGCGAAACTTTGGTGTATGGTATCTATAACCCTGAAACGGGAAATTTTACTTCTTATGATCAATTAGCAAAAGAAGAAGTCGCAAAATCAAAATACTATATCCATCTATTACCCCACCAATACAAAACGGGTAAAACCTATGGTGAGTTTTGGTATCAGATTGAAAATATTGATTTTGGCGATGGTACTTTCTTTTACGACTACCTTAACAAGTGGCTGTTTGAAGGTTATCGTGATGAATTGGCAACAGCAGGTAAAACTGATGCTGTATTTATTAGAGCCAGATCTGGAATAAGTTTTAGGGATAGTAATCGCTCCAAATTTGGGGGTTATGTCAGATCCATATTTTTACGTCTCACCAAGTATAATCTTTCCCCTCACAAACTACGAACTATATTTGTTACTTATATTAATAATCTAGGTCTTAGCGATAAAGAAAGGGAATCCATCGCTTATATCATGCACCACAGCAAGGAAATGGCTGACAAAGTTTATAACAAACAAACATCAAGAGAAAAAATGGCTATTGGTATTGCTTTTATGAAGCAGGAAAATAGTCTTTTTCAAGCTCAATAAATAACTCTTTTGTATTATTTAGTCCTATAATTAACATGGGGCTAATTTTTTTATTTTTTCTTTGAAAGTTTTTGTTACCGTATTACGGACTTAAGATGATTTTAAGATCGATCGAGCTTACTCCTGAAACAAAGCCAAATGGAAAGATGGCTAGTAATTACCTTCTGTGTCGATCGTCTCTCAAAGCCGACTAATCTTCCATCCTGCCTGATTCCCTATCTTTCCAGTTCGGGTAAAAATGAATGCTCCTCTTATCCATTGTTCACCAAATGGTTTAGTACCTACTAGGCTTTTTACTTCTTTACTGCTGAGTATATACCCTCTTTCCACTGCTATAGTTATTTAAAATAACACTGAGACAGTTAATGATAGAATTAAAATCAACAAATATTCAGATTTTACTAATACTATAATGTATCATAATTTAGAATTGAGAGAAAAGGTTATTGACTATGTAGAGAATAAAGGTAGTGTAACTAAAGCAAGTAGAATTTTCGGGGTATCAAGAGCTTCAATATATCGCTGGTTAACCAGAGAAAATTTAAAACCAACTATCGTGAAATATCGACATCGCAAATTAAATTGGTCAGCATTATACCGTGATGTGATAGAAAATCCCGATGATAAATTAATTGAGAGAGCAAACAAGTTTGGAGTAACAGTTCCCGCTATATCTTATGCTTTTAAAAGAATGAAGATTACTAGAAAAAAAAACAGTTACGCTATAGAGAGAGAAATAGTACAGAGAGAATAAAATACTTAATAACAATAAGAGAATTAGTAAAAAAACATGGCATCAAAAGTCTTGTATTTATTGACGAATCTGGGTTTGAAGAAAAAAGTAGTTGTATTTATGGATGGTCAAAAAAAGGGAAAAAAATTTATGGAAATAAGCAAGGAAAACGAGGAAAAAGAGAAAGTTTAGTAGG
>NZ_AP014826.1 GCF_001548115.1 Geminocystis sp. NIES-3709
ATTGCAGAAGATATGGCACTAACAGGAAAACCTAAAGCTCCTCCAATATCTTCTGCGATAGGTAGATTATCTACAAATCTGATAGGTTTTCGTTGAAAGTCGTAAACATGAGTCGGCATAATTAGCACCCCAACACTTTTCTTGTTATTCCCCACCAATGTAACCTATCTTTATAGCCATTAAGTCCGCCGTTAATTCTTCTTGTTATCTGTTGAAATGCCTCAATATTATGTTTATCGGCAATAACATTAAGTTTTCTGCTATTCCAGTACCAACCTGCGATACGAGGTGCATTATCTGGGGTCGCCGCCAATTCTGGTCGGTTTATCAGGTCAAGTCCCAATTCTCGCCCTGCCACACCATAGTTATGCCTTCCAGTTAACTGTATTAGTCCCCTGCCTTTGAACCGTTTACCGTCCCCTGCATAGATATTGCCTAAGTCTTTACGCCATTCATAAGCCTGTCCAGATGCCAATTCCTGATTCCATTGCATACCACCCGACTCATGAAATATCTGAGCAAGAAAAGTAGATTGTCGTTTACAAGTGTCTATTTTAAATTCTGCAAAAGTCTTGTTAAGTCCATCAATATATTTTTCTGCCAATATCTTGTTAATTCCCATTTTTAGTAATTTATCCAAAGGCAGTCGGCGAAATAAATCATCAGGTAAATTGTTAGTGTCAAGATGTGGGATAAATAGCCATGCTGGACTCTTAATGAGGTCAGATGATACAATTTGAAGATGCTGTGCTTTATGGTCTAAAATTTCTGATACTGATACTAAAGTCTCTGGCTTTAAGAACTGTTTTTCATTATAGGTGACGTTGCTAGAGTCTTTGGGTTCTTTGGTAAACTTTGCTATAGTAGGTAATGTTACTCTTATCGTATGTGCCATAGTATTATGTTTAAGTATCGTTATTGGTTTTACGGTTTAGGTTATGTCCTGTCATTGCTGATATTTACTAAATTTGAGTCAATCCCGATCGTTACTGTTACCTATGTCGGTGGTATAGTCGGCTTAGAGTATAGCCTACGGCAGAGAATGAGTCAGTAAATCAAAAGATTTGAGTATCTACCTCATCATCATCAGTTGTCATAGTAGTAAAAGCAGTTCTGTCCGTATGTCTATTTTTCCTAATAACATAGCCATGCTTCCTATTGCTGAACTCCTCAAGGTCTTCTATTTTGTCCTTAAGAATACTGTATTTCAACTGTGCTACTTCAGAGCGATGCTTAAGTAGTTGCTCTATGTTGTCAATGGCAACCTCACAAGCATCCATTTTCTTCTCCAAAAGTAAAATGTGATTACTATTCTCAGAACGCCGTTGCAACCACCACAAATAAAGAGGTACAACAGCTATCACTATAATCTCTATAGGCTTTAACCAATCCATCACACTCCCTCACATTTTACTATTACACCGTTATACTTGACACAATGGTTGGGTAATAAAACTACAGCCGATGGTGGATTAATTAACTTACTTTCATCCATCTGCAATAATTCTATACAACAGTTGTCAAAAGTAGCTTTATCCCAATCAGTTCCATAATATTGGTCATTGGCATAGTGATAGATACCCCATCTCCTAAAACCTTTAGGACGAGCCTGCCAATGCAACAACACGAAATCTTTATACTTCTGAGCTAAGTTAAACCTGTTGATGATACTGTTAAAGTCAAGGATTAACGCCTGTCTTTGCAAAATAACATCATCCCACCACACCTTAAATCTTCTGTCCGATAGCTTGATAATTTTCTGTCTCATGTAACCTCTTAGGGGGTAGGTGAATCAGTAATACCTAAATAATCAATTTTAACCACCTGATAGGCATATATAAGGATATTATCTACGTTGTTGTCAGGAGTAATTTTTAACTTATAGCGACTATCTAGTACAAGAAAAGGTAAAGTCATACAGGCACAATCTCCTGATAACTCAAATTCATGAAGAGCGACTCCAGTATCAGCAGACCGCACTATTTGTACAGTGACTCCACCTCTTGTCGGTTGTGCTTCTGACAACGTCCAGATAGTATTTATTGCCACTGGATACCCCAATAAAGCTAAATCAATTATCTTACTATTACCTGAAGGAATAAACCCCGTATCTATCAAAATATATTCCTGTACTGGATTAACAGGAATATTTAGTCCATGTCGCAGATATGTTTTTATTTGGGCAGTACCTGACTGAATACTATTGTCAGTTAATTGTAAATTTGCCATTAAAATCCTCCTAAAAAGGGTAAAGGTTCTGAAGTACCACCGCCACTAGGTAAAGCAATAGGAGGTAATGGTGGTGGTAATCCTAGCGACAGAGAGGCTAACACTTGCACAATATAATCTAAAATATCTTGTGGTATTGGCTCTGCATTATCTACCTCTAATTCTTCCAGTTTATCCATGACATTTTCCAAAGTTACACGACTATATATCGCCCATATTTCTATATAATTATTTACAGAAGTAGTGAAAGCACCATAAATATTATAGTCAATCAACTGTAGTTCTTGAGGGATACTATAAATTACTACAGTATCCATAGTAAAGGATTCTGTGAGACGTACTAATCTATTAGTAGTAGGAGATAATTCTAATTGCAAGTAAAAGTCTATTTCTACTTCTCCCACTGTGTCAGGACACAACATATATAATGCCGTTGCACCATTACAATAAGCAGTATTGTTAATAACTGAAGCTGTAGGAGTTCCGTTAAATATCCTCGTTGCCATTAGGTTTATCTATAGTAAATCTGTTTTCTCCTCTATAATCAAGGCAATGATAGCCAATGTTGCTTTGAAGGGCTGTTCTCAATTCCTTGATATATTCCAAAAGCCTATCAGTAGGACGATAAGGGATATAACGTCTAGTAGTAGCCACACCAGTTTGATTGGCTGGTTCAGGATAAGTAATTTCTGCTTTCCTTAAATTTGTGACAGCCCCCCATAGCTTAGTTTTAGTATCACTGACGGCTCTTGCTGATAATAGAGGAGTAATAGGTATTAGAGGATCTCCGTTGCCGTCTAAGTATATCCTGTCACTTGTTATCTTGTTACTGCCGTCATCTGCTGTATAGATAAATTTGTAGTCTATCCATTTTTTAGTGGCACGGGGTGGTTCTGCACTCATAGTTTAAGCATTATCAATTTTAGGTTGCCATCATTGATAAATTCTGGTATCGTCTCACAAGCTACTTTCTCCTCCTCTAGCAACTGCCAATCAATATCAGTAAAAGGTTTGTAATAGTCTAATTCATAAGTTTTATTCCCAAATTCTAACCGAATACGTCTGCGTCTCCCAAGCATATTACAAACTGCTTGTTTGTTTCCTACTTCATAATAGCCATCTATATCAAGATAACGGCTAACCGTTAATAAAACTTCTGCCGTTGGTATTGCTTCTCCTGTTGCTCTATTTATACCAATGATGCTAGGTTTAATACGTTTGTACTTTATCTCTAAATCATTGATATAATCACAGAGCCACATTAAATGATACCACCACCGTAATATAGTTGAATATTAGGTACGGACTCGCCCTTGTACCCAATACAACGACTGCATTCTACGATACCCTGAGCCGTTGAAACAATAGACCCTCTGGCACTTACAGGAACATCCCTAGACCCTGCCGATTTACCTTTAAAAGATTCATCGTTATTGTAACCAGTACTCATAATCAGTTTACGAGGAGAAATACCACTCCCTGCGGTACAAATTGTATTCTCAGTTTTTGGATCACTGAGTCCACTTTTTTGACACTCAATAATATCCGCCACCCAGTTTGTCTGGAAAGCAAACGATAATCTTACCGTCCCAATTTCACTAACATCGGAAACATACTCGTAGTTAACTGCTTCTTTTTTAATACTACCTTTAACTACAGTGTAAAGACTTTCTTGAGCTGGAACAGCAATAGAAGGAGGTACTTGTCCCCATTCTTCCCCTAAAAGGTTAAGGCAAATTGCTTCATCGTCTCCTTCACCCGGAGCTATATTGCTAAGAATACCGGGCATTAATCTGGCGGCGACAGTTTGGATGTCTCCGACTTTACCAACAGGATACAATAATTTACGTCCATCCTCAAAAATAGCCTCTAATCGTCTTGGCTTAAAAGCAATTCCGCCCCCACAAGTACCACCCGCTCTTGCTTGATAAATACTAGCAATGGCTGGCGCACCTGTCTGTATCTTGATTCCTAAATTTTTAATGGTTATGCCTAAATCGCTGACATACTCATTAATCATATACTTCGTATTAAACGATCCCATTTATATCACCTCCTGTGTGACCTTTAGATTACTTAGGCTTCTGCCACTAATGCAGCGCCAGTCGCATCAATAGACACATCAAAAGACATAGTATAAGCCTGACGAACACTATCAATACCGATACCTTGAGGATTAGCTTTAGTTACCGTCATTTTAGTAGGTCTATTTGCAGTACTTAAAGCTAAAACTTTGGATGCAATGGTATCAAGAAGCACACGAGCTAATTCACGCCCGTCACCAGTAGCAGGGTCTGCCTCAACCGAAGTCAATCCTGCTAAATCTTCTAAAGGAATGACAACATCTGTACCGTCAATGGTTAATCCGGGAAATAATTGGGCTGGAGTAATATTTGCCATAATTGGTTTTTGTTAATTGTTAATTAATTACACTATAACAAATCAATTTTATAGGTGTCAAGGACGATAATTATCAATTTCTTCTAATATTTCCTCTATTGTTTTTTTTAGCTGATAAGATATTTGACAAGCAATTTCTTTAGCAAATTCTATATTGTAGTAGGCGATTCCATTATTAATTATTATCCCTATAGGATATTTTTTAGTAAAATAATCTCTTATAAACCATGTACTTTTTCCTAATATTTTGCTTAATGCAGTTGCTTTTATTAATCTCATACCGTTATACGACTTAGTAGTGTAGAGAATTTAATTATTTAACTACTATATTTATATAATTATACTATAATTTATTTTAATTTTAATACTTAATAGATTGCTCTTAATAATAAATAAAGATTAAAATAGAATATCATTGATACTTAAATAAAAAATATGGCTAGAACGACAATAGTAGCAGAATATCAAACTGATAATGGAAAAACAGTAGCAATTAGATTTAATTATGAGCAAAACGTTGAAAACAGGTTACAAATAGGTGGATTAACTGCTGTCAGTGGACAATGTCGAATCATAATACCTAGAAAGACATTAAAACCACGCTTTATAGACAAAGCATCGGGTTTCTCCAATGAAAAAACTGAGAGAATTTATTTTAAAACCCACGAGGCTTGGAAAGACTACATTGAAGCCAATTATCAATATATTCGTAAGGTTTGTGGGGAGTGCATTGGATGTAGTGCTTTAGGGTTTATCTATGGTTAGGGATACCAATGGGCTTTATTACACCAATGTTTTTTGTCCCTGTCCCATCCCATTAATACAGCTTTGTAAAGTTTGCATTGTCCCTTCCAGAAAGTGCCGTCCTCAAAGAATTGTGGGTAAACTGCCTTGATTTCAACATCTTTAGTTAAGGCATTCACCCATTGTGAAACTTGATTATTGACAAAAGTAAAACAGTCATCTTTATTTTTATGCTCAGTGTAAATTTGGCATTTTTGAATAGGTCTAACAGCTTCATCATTATTTCTAATCTTAAACCAAATTTCTATTAAAGTATTGCCAAAAGTGAAGGTATCAGGCAACACCGACTTCAGCAACTGATTAGATATTATGTCAATGTCGATCGGCGAAGGCAAGGTAAAGTATTTAGGTTTTTTGTTAATATTCCAGTCAAGATTGCGATACCAGATTTGTAGTTGGTCTGCCTTATATCCTTCAAGGTCATCAAACATAGTAATAGGTACACCACACTCGTCGTTGAAAGATACAGTCATTGGGGGTAAATCGTCATTTTCTAAAGTGCGACTACAATCAATAATATTGATGTTACCAACTGAGATTAAGCCTGTAACATCAAAACCATCAGTTTTTGCCGTAGCACCATAATAAATAGCCAATTGATTAATAGCTTTAAGAGTAGGAATAGGCATAGGCGGAGCATCATCGGCAAAACTCATAAATACAACTGCTAGTTTATCAATGGTATTTTGGGGTTCTTCCATACCCTCTATTTCCTCTGTTTCATCAGCAACAAGTTCAGCAAAAAGATTAGTTAAAAATTGAGAAAGATTAATTTGTGTATAAGAACAAATGTTCACTTCATCATCGTAAAAAGGCTTTGCCAATAATCCCCCATATTTACGATTTGCCAACGACTTTGTAACTGTATTCGCTACCATAAACTCTGTATCCGAAGATGTAGAACCCAACTGTTGTGGTAAACTGCGACTAGGTAAAATTGGAGAGACAACAAATATGTTACTATATTGATTATATATGTTTGTGTTAGTATGCCTTATAACATTATATTGACTATAATTGTTTGTAACATTAATAGGTGGTGACGGTGGTAAGCTAGGCGGTAAAACTGGCTTTTTAGGAACTGTGCCATCAGCAACAGGGGGAACTTCTAAACTATACTCTATAATTTTACCTGCCACATAAGATGCTAATGCTGATCCTAGTATTGCTAATCCGATTGGTATTGGCATTATTCTTCTCCTGTTTCTTCTTGTGGTTCTTCTGTCTTAACTATAGCTCCTAACAACAGACTAAGATTATATAATATATCCATAAGTCGTTTATGAATACTAACGTTGCCTTCCTTGAGTTTAGGAAAGGTCAGCATCGGGATATTTTCTCCTATCTCATCCACCTCCCCTACAAATACTGGCAATGTGCCTACTCCTATAGGCAACCCCAACCCCTTTAATAATTCCATGACGATCGCATTATTCTTGAGTGCTAATCCATGTGTCTGCTGTATATTACTAGACAAACTAGAGAGCATATAAGCGACTTCTGCAAGTAGTGTGCCTAAACCCTCAAAACTAATATGGCTATTGCCATCGGCACTAGGCAAAAAACCACTGCCCATCTCCTGCCAATTAAGTCCCTTATCTAAATCCTCTAAATAGCTCTCAAATAATTGTAGAAAATTCTCACAAAGAATAATATCACCCCTCAAAAATTCGTCATTAAGTGGGTCATCATCGGTAAGATTTTTATATTTATTACATCGGTTCTGGTAGGCTATTCCCATTCTTTCTTCTGTGTCAAGACCACCTAATTGTCCATTATTTACTGAGGTATTGCCACCTTTATTATCAGCAAATTGTCCTCTTATCCACCCATCTGGAATTATTGCATTGGCTACCCCATCTCCGTCAGCATCTTGATAAGGTACTGTTACCCGTTGCCTAGTTGCAATAACAGAACCATCAGGATTAAAAGCTACACCGTAGCCTTTGGCAAACCAGTCTAGCTTCCGTGCTATATTCATGAAAAATGGCAACATCTCGGAGGGATTCTCTGGATTAGGATAATAGGCAAATTCTCCAGCACCCAGACAAGCATGAATTTCTTTTAACCTTACACTATCAACCATATCGTCATTCTCCTGTATTGCTTTTATTCCTTGTAAGTAAATTAAGTATAATTCATCGGTAATGTTACCTGTTTCATACAATTCTAACCATTCAGACTCTGACCACATTTCTAGGGTAGAGGATATATTATCGGATAAACTACCTACTTCTGTCTCTGTTAATACCTCACTGGTGAAGCCTTGTAAAACATTTTCTACAGTGTGGTTGTCATAGGTAGTATAAACAAAGTTGCCACTAATAAATCGGTAATTATCAGAGTCAGCTATATCCCTTAACAACAAGTACCGATTATTTATTGCCTTAAGATACTGATAAAACCCGCTATGATTCCAGTAATTGATAGCGTAATTAGGAGTCAACAACACTTGCTGATAACTCTTATTGTAGGTTGCTATATCAACCAATACATCTTGACCAAAAACACTACCAACACCACTGGGAAAAGCACGATAAGCACCGATAAACCGACTCTCAATAGTATCGTACAACTCATCAGTATCTGCATTTATAGGATGTGCCTGAACGTCTGCAATTACGGGATAATCTAATAAAGTCGTTCCTACCAACTCATAAAAGGCAAGGTTAGGGTTACTAAAGTCAGTAGTAACGTCATCAGGGTTTCTAGTAGTGTGCCAACCCGTCCGCTTAAACAACTGTAAATAGCTTAATCCATGCAGTTGAGCGTATCTTATAAGAGGGTTAAAGGCAAAAGTAGTATTATTAGGTAATATGCCTAAATCTTCATAAATACTGCCGTTACCCCACTTATTATTGTTAGCTCTTTGTAAATAACAAAAATCAGTAAGATAGCTAGGAAAGCCGTCAAACAATACAGTATAGCCGTCAGCGACTAAGTTATTAGATTCTGTAGTAACACCACGCTCAATCTTTTGTAAGTATCTTTGTTGAGGCATTAAACCTACAGGGTAACGCATCCAACCATTGCTATAATCAATCTGATAGAAGTAGTCTATGTGTACCTGATATAAGTAATCAGCTAAGGCATCGGCAACATCAGTAAAATACTCTTCAATGTCTGCATACAGCAGAAACGGTGGCAAACCTGACGGTTGGTAGTCGAACCATACACCGTTAATCGATCGACTGATAACAATACTGTTAGCACAGAAGGCATTATAATTAAACTCATAATTGGCATCCTCAATGGCATGATTGATGATACGGTTTAAGTCAATCTGCTCACCATTTGACGTTATGTCGTACCGTACTTGGTTTATTGTCTTGATACTACCGACAACCCCGTTTTGCTCCCCTTGATACAGCAAGAAAGTAACTCTATACTTACCCGTAGGCAATTCTACAAAATAATTCTCGTTACTCTGGTATCGTTGGGGATAATCAAAACTAGGCACAACAATCAGATTATCGCTACCGTCAAGAATCGGATTACCGTTTATATCAAGTAAGTTCCTCTCAAATATAGCCGTATCAGGGCTGAAGTTAAAGGTTTTGCAGAAGCCGTAAACGTAATCGCTATAATTTTCTGCCCATAAGTAGTTATAGGGGGTAAACCTATCGATCGCCATCAACTCATAACTAGGGATATTGCAGACATTACCAAACCCACTAGGTAAATGCAGAAACTCAAGCACGTCATAGGTTTGGTCAAAGTCATAACGTGCTATAGCTGATTTAAAAAGGATGTCGTAATCAGGATGTTGCATTATTGCCTTAATTTATAGCCGTCTTGTTGTAGTTTACGGATAGCTTGTTTAGTGGTAATCTCTTGCCCAGTGGCTTGTCTTACTTCTGCTTTTTTGGCTTGTATAGCCTGTCCGTTGATGTATTTAAGTTCTGTCATAGTTTTAGATATATTTGATAAGATTTTTAGCAGGGTCAATTCCCCACTGTGCGGTTAATGCAGTATCATCGGCTACCTCCGATTGTTTCACAAAGATAGTATTTCTAGTGGCTTCCGATGCTCCAATTGTACCTGTAGTATCAGTTAATAAGACTAATGTACTAGCTTCTGCGTCAATAAGAGTAAAATCAGCACTACCCGTATTTGTTAGGTTAAGATTTTTTAACTCTGCAATACAGTTCAGAAAAGTTACAGCATTATAATTGTAAGTATCATTGCAATTAAAGCTACAACTATCTACTTTTACCATGCTACCAATGCAGTAAACCACTGGTACTCCAGACCACGAACTGCGAGTATCAGCATCAAATATGCAATTCTCAAATAGTACATTATTATTAAGAATTACAAACGGCTCGTTATTAGGCAAGTCAAAGATGAGGTTGCTAAAAGTACACGGAGAACGCCCATAAACATACTTCGGTGGGATGTCGGTATCTTCATAGCCAACATTATCAAATCCATTGGTATAGAGTATCGTAGCAGTGCCACCGCCATTGATTTTGATACCACCACTAACGTAGTTATTGACTAAATTACCACCAAAATTAGTTTCCCAGATACCCCCATAATGAACAGGATAGAGCTTCCTTGTGTCAATGATAGGGTCAATGAAAGTACCTGCTATGTTAATTTCAGGATTGATTATTTTGTGGTTGGCTATACTGTCAATTGCTTTTTGGATTGTGGCAAATGGCAATAGTTCCGTACCTTCCCCTGTGGTATCATTACCCGTTGCACTATCAACAAAGATTGAGGTATAAATCGCTTTCTCTGTGGCATTTATTGGGTCACTAGCAAGGTCGGTTAATTCATTGTCAATCAGGTCGTTAAACTGCTTACATAGCAATGATGCGTTAGGGTGTTTTGGCTGTCCTGTGCTAGATGGTGTACTATTTACCCCAGATAATATCGGTATTTTACGATCGGCTAATGTCATATTGTTAATCAGTTAATTGTAAATCGTCATTTAATTGAGTTGCATCCCCAAAATTATTATTAGATAAAATCTCAGGCAACATAGTTATTGCACCGATAATAACATCAAAAGAGATACTATATCGCAGTCTAATTGTATCCGTTGCTATACCAAGAGGTATAGTAGGAATTAGTAACCCTGCGGAGTACAGCTTTTGTACTATTCTATAAGCAAGGTCGCCGCCAGAGAAATTGTTAGATAATCCCAAATCAGTTAACGGAATAATCAGATTATTACCGTCAAGATTAAGATTAGGAAAAATATTTGAAGGTGTCACGCTTTTTTCTCCATAGGTAAATACCATAGAACATAGGCAATGCTACCATAATATTATAGAAGAAATGCAGTTCTATGCGTGGAATAAGCAATTCAGGAAGAGTCGCAGGTTTAGGAAAACCCCACCAGTAATGCTTTGTGACTGCCTGTAATAGTAATTGAAAATGCTCAAGATGATGATAAAAAGCAAGAACAAAGGTAGCGTATAGCCATTTATTCCACCTCATCATAGGATAAATACCGAGTAGCATAAACAGAGCGTGTCCATAATGCAAAAACTCACTACGCACGAGATAAGGTTTCCACAGTCCGAGCAGTCCTAAGCACTCAGGTCTAGCCCAGTGTAACAAGTGAAGTTGAATCATTTGAGCGATATGTTCTGCCAAATGTGAAAGGATAATCAGGTTAAATATTGTCAGCATCATACCTCCATGCAACATACACCAATGCTACGTTAACTATTATCAATAACATTATTACTATTATTGTATGGTGTCTTGACACAGCTAAGAACCAAGATATAATAAACAAAAATAATAAGCAATATAAATTTATCACACCTCTATTGTTACCTCCTAATCAGTTAATTGTAAATTGTCATTCAACTGGGTTTCGTCTCCAAACCCGACTTCTTCTTCCTCCTCTGTAGCACCAATAGCAGATATTAGGTTATTAGTTTGTAAGTAGGTAGTATAATTAAACGGTATTGATACAGTACAGTCTATAGTCACAGTGTCAGTTATACCTTTAAAAGTCGGTGTTATCTGCACTCTTTTATAGTTCTCTACATCGTCCGCCAACAGTTGCTGACAAGCCCAATAAAAATATTGCTCTAAGGTCAACCCACTAGGCTCGGCTGTTATTGGTAAAAAGTCACCAATACTCGGCTCGGCATCATCGGCAGTCCAGTCCACACTACCACCGAATCTCTCAATAATATTAGTGAGAAGATTAGCACCAGAGTTTAGAGCAGTATTACTAACCTGCAACCCGACTCTCAGGTTGACAAACTGAGTAAACCTGTCTCCTGATCCTGCAATAGCCAATGACAACTGCACAGCATCTTTTATTAACCTATCATCAGAGAAGCTGTACCCATATCTTAGGAGTAGGGCAGAGAATACGATCGCTCTCTGAAAAGAGTCAATACCGTAGGAGTTGCGGAGAGCAAGAGAAGGTAAAATCATCGTGGTGCGCCCCCCTGTAAACGTCCTTGCATATAACCAATATAACCTGACACAGAGACTTTAATAAGGTCAGCCACCAAGCCTTGAGAATAGTCAGAGCGGTCAAACAAAATAGCCATAGCTAAAAGCGTGATTAAGGCAATGTTAATAAGAAAAATGGCTTGTTGCTCAGACACAGTGCCTCCTACGGAGCTATGGGAAATATAGCCATTATACTCTATTTTAATTAATTTTGCTAAATAGGGTATAATAGATAAATATAAAATAATAATTATGATTATCTATTTTGGAAATACTGCCAGAAAAGAAGTAATAGAATGGCATAAAAATTATGGCAATGTAGGGACATTAATCTCAATAAAAGAAGGTGAAATTACTCCCCCGACAATACCTTTAGCTTTAGATAATGGTGCTTTTAGTTATTATTTATCGGGAGAAAATTTTGATTTTGATAAATATTTTCAAAGACTTAATAATTATTTAAAAAGATGTATTAATCAGCCTGATTGGTTGTTAATACCTGATATGGTAGGCAATAAACAAGAAACTATAGCACGTTGGAATTATTGTTATCCATTTTTGCAAAAATATAATTTACCCTTAGCTTTTGCGGTACAGGATGGCATGGATAAACATGATGTACCAAAGAATGCAGAAGTTATTTTTATTGGTGGGAGTACCAACTGGAAATTATCCACAGCTTCTTATTGGACGGCTCATTTTCCGAAGGTTCACATGGCGAGAGTTAATGCGTGGAATAGATTATGTTATTGCTTAGAAAGTAAAATAAACAGTGTTGATGGCACAGGATTTTTTAGAGGGGGAATAAACAGCCAGCAGTCAAAAGACGCAGAACTGTTTTTACGCTATCAAAAAGGATTAGTTGATAGTGATTGGAATAATTTAAAGGTAGCTTCTCCTAGTAAAAGAAAACTATTGCTACAAGAAAGTAAAGGAGAATTATTTGATATATATACCTTACCTATATTTAGAGCTTATTAGTACATAAATCTTATTTAATAAGTAAGATTAACTTAATACATACTACAATTAGTGGTTTTAACATGGGTGTCTCCCTAAAATAATATATAGTATTATGCAAAGAGTAAATTATATAGATTAGTTGTGATTGCTTTTAAATAAAGGCTTTTAGGATTTATGTAGTAATCTGTAACTGTGTATTAATCTTTTTTCCCTTTTACTGTAACTGTTTAATTAATTAGTTAAACTCTATATTTTTAGTTATTTTAATTGTAGTTTATTTGTTGTTGTCTTTTACTGTACCTGTTTTTGTAATTCTTGTTGTGTATAGTTTTTATATGTAGTAATAGTAAAAAAGTTTATTTTTTAAATAAATTAACTAAACTATAATTTTTTCTTGCATATGTAGTAACTATAAAAACAACTACATAAAACAAATTAAATTAATGTAGTATGTAAGACTAAGTTTAATATATAATACTAAAATGTAATAAATGTATAACGTACTTACACCCTAAAAATATAAAAAGCGCTCTTTTTTCCCTTTTTGTTATACTACATAGACTAGGTAAGGATTTCAGACTTTAGAAAAAGTTTTAAACCGATACATAACCGATACTCCTCTTCTAAAACCCTTACTATGAAATAATTTACTTTGTACCGTAATGAATTGTGTAATCCTTAATTTGTACCTTTTGTACCTTTTTGATAAATAGTAACTTTGACCCCTTTATAAGTAGGCACAATGTAGCAAAAGTTCTTATTGGCTAAGGATTTAAGTACCTTGCCTATATCGGCAGTAGTTAAGCCACTAGATTTAAACCTACGGCTGGATTTATAGACATCATTAGAAGTAGCAGTTTTCTTCTTTTTAACTATGGTTAATACCTTAGTTTCCAGTTCTGTCAGGTAATCAGGAATCTGAGGTTCTTCTCTGTATTTTAGTGGCATATAAAAACTTCCCTTGTCGCCATACAACTTGCTTAATTCCTCCATTTTGTTTAATGCCTCTTGATATAATAAGTAGTGCATTTCTACTGTTTTTCGTAGTCTGTCCATCTCCCGATCCAGTTCTTCTCTATTCATAGTTGTTCCTTATCTAATATTTACTATGTCTATATTATAGTTGTAAAAAGGTACAGTAGGGTATAATGGTAAAATAAAACTAAAAAGGTAATTAAAGGAACTATGGATATTTACTATGTGATATATGAAGACATCAAACTAGGTAGTAAAGGCGAAAGAGTAGAAAGGGAATACATAAGGACTCATGCAAAGACACGGAGTAATCTAAGCATAGAGTGGACGCAATCATTAGTGAAGGCACAAAAATTTAAAACCATAGGAGAAGCTGTGACTATGGCAAAAAGATTAGTGGACGATAAACTGACTTTGCATATAGGGGAATACATAGAAGGAATACTTTATAGCACAGTGACAATAAAAGGCAATTGGAATGTGCAAGGATGGGAGGTTCAGTAATGGCTTTGACAATAGAAGTAGAGACAATATTGTGGGAGGTGAAGTGGAAGTTAATAAACTTAGAGGAGTATTATCATATTAATTGTGATGCTTCGGTTGAGTGGTATAAGATGGCGTGTGAAGTTTACTTATTTTTTCGGGGTAAGCTTCCATCCCCTACCTTTAAATATGATCGGAATTTTTATAAGGTTCTATATCAAGAATATCCCTACGCCTATGTGATATTGCATGATGATAGGGTATTTTATCAGCCTAATACGGGGTATCTGGAGATAACACCTAAGATGCGGTGGGCAGAGATATATAAAGGGCTATGTTTATACAATATGAGGTTATTGTATGAAGAATGGGAAAAGCCTAAAGGAGTTCAATTAGAATTATTATGAAACAGTTATCCTTGTTTGGGGCAGAATCTGAAATTTTCTGGACACCATCACAGATAAAGCGTAAAGAAGCCTTAGATAACGGTAAAACTATTCTCCTTAACAAAAAACTAGATAGCGTATTAATTGTTTATGCTAAGGCTAAAGGATTATTAGTTGCCATTGACAGAACTTCAGATTGGGGTAATCCCTTTAAAATAGGTGTAGATGGTGATAGAGATACAGTGTGCGATAAATTTGACCTGTACCTAGATAAAAATTTAATTTTGAAGAAAAGACTAAAGAAGTTACAAGGTAAAGCGTTGCAATGTTGGTGCTATCCCAAGCGTTGTCATGGTGAGAAATTAATTAAATCTTTAGAGCAGTTGGTGTAATAATAAAAGCCCCTGATGGGGCAAAGTCTTGACAAAATTAAGTCAGTGATATTTAAGAGATTATAGACAGTACTATTATACCCTATTTAGCAATAAATAGCAATATAGGTGCTTACTGGTTTATGCTGAGTTTACCAAAGCAGTAATATCTTTTACTAATTCTCCTGCACTATTAGTTGTATAACCTTTAGCTTTTGATTTATGTTTTTTTAGGATTGTTTGTAATTTTGAATAAATATCTGTGTCAAGGTCAAGGTCATGAGCATATCTTAGTATATCATCGGCAAAACAGACGGGGACTCTAATAGTTCTGGTAGGAGTGTGTTCCCATTTTCTTGCGAAGATGGTTTTATCAGTTCTTTTGCTTCTACTTCTAACTAAATTAGTATTTCCCATTGCTAATCTGACAGCATTCCATAGCAACTCAGCATTTTCAGGGGGACAGCCTGTTATTTCTACAATAGTATTAATGTCATTTTCTACAATAGCATTGCGTAAGTTATAAAGTTTTTTTTTAGATTCAATCATAATAATATTCTCTATGTTTCTCTATAGTGTAACAATTAATTGTGTCAAATGCAAACTTGACACAATTAATTGTTACTTTAATAATCTTATAGAGTAGTATTGACAGTTAATACTATATAGGGTAAAATAGAGAAAAACAGGAGAACTCTATGGTTTGTTATTATTGTCAGGAAAAATTTGGAAGGGGAATGCCAAAGAAAACTGAGCATAAAGATAAACTTTATCATGCTGATTGTTTACAACAATATCTATCAGTACAAGCCTATTATGCAGAGGTAAATAAAGCTAAGGAAATGTGCAATATTTAAAAGTAAAACAACAAAAACTATGACAGCAACAGCAACCTATGAGTGGTCAGCGTTAATAGAACGATTGCAATATCATCGTGAACGTCTAAAGTTAAATAAGGTTTTAATAGCAAAGATGATTAAGGAACATTACGGCAAGAGCTTCTGGTCTTTGTCGGATGGTGAAATTGTGGAGTTAGGAAAAACCATGAAAGAATGTAATACTGTTGAGGAGTTGCAGGAGAAACTACCTAAAAAAGTAGAGGTAATAATGCAGGATACAGACATATTTAATAGTATTTGACACAGTTTAAAAAGCACAGTATAAGTACTGAATCTCTGTCTAATGCGTTTGAGTAGCAACTGTGCGAAAAGTGCCGTTAAAGCCTAAAACAACACTAAGGCTAGTTTTCACCATTGTACCCTATGCTATAATAGAGCAACAGTAACATTAAAAGTATCATGTATCTATTTAAAAAAGAAATCAGAGAGAACATTGCAGATTTACAAAAAGAATATGGTTTTACAGCAAAAGAAGCGGTAGTAATTGCAGTCCAGATGGAGCATAACGAGTTATTAGAGGAACAAAATAAGTTATTGAAACAAGCCTATGTCATCTCAAATAATAATAGTTATCCTAGTGCAATAGAAAATATAGCTATACAGCTAGGGGCAACTCAAGATAAATATCCGACAACTATAATAAATATTTTAGAAAAAATAAAACAGGAATTATCACATCTTGCATCTCGTTAGGAGAAAATCACACTCCATTGATGTAAAAAGTTCTTTTCATTAGGACTTTAGGCAACGATAATAAGTAGCTTTGCTGATGTTTAGTAAATGGCATACCTCCCTAACAGTTTTGCCCTGTTGCCGTAGGTCAACGAGAAGCTGTTGCTGTTCTGAGTTAAGTTTGTCAGGGCGACCGCAGTGTACTCCCCGCTTTTTGGCGGAGGTAATACCTGCGTTAGTTCGCTCAATTATGAGGTCACGCTCAAATTCGGCAATAGCTCCGAAGATATTAAATAATAATCTTCCAGTGGAGCTATTAGTGTCCATACCCTCAGTCAGAGAAACGAAGTTAATGCAATTTTCCTTGAGTAGTTCAACTGTTTCTATTAGGTGTTTTAAGCTACGTCCGAGCCTATCCAATTTGACCACAACTAGGGTATCGCTAGGTTGTAAAATCTCTAGTAGCCTATCAAGATTAGGACGGGAGTGGGTGCTACCTGATACAGCATAGTCAGAGTAGATGCGGTCTGTGGAGATGCCGTAGTCTATTAGTCGGTCAAGTTGAGGCTGTAAAGTCTGGTCATCGGTGGAGACCCTAGCGTAGCCGTAAATAGTCATTAGTCATCCTCCTCCGTATGGATATAATCAAGGAGTTTTCTCCAATCGATGTCTTGTTCTAATAAGAGTTCTTGGTATTTTGCCTCAGCTTCAGGCGATGGATTGTATTTTTTGTCGTAATAGGCATCGATTGTACGGCATTTTGCTCTGGTATGGGCGAGGATTAATTGTTTTAATTTGTGTTTATCCATTATTCCTCATCATCATTATCTTCTATTAATTCCAGTTCAAAATTTTCTAAACCTTCTTCCACCAGTTCTTTAAGTTTATCTACTACTTCTTCAGAGTCGTAGTAGTCTGTTTCTTGAAAGTTTTGTCCTTGCTGTGTGTAGCTAATAGAGTATAGTTTCATTATTCCTCCTCCTCTTCTGCATAGATGTAGTTAATTAATTCTTGCCACTTGTCATCGTCAGCCATTACTAAGTCCATCCAGTGGTTTTCAGCTTCTGGGGACTCCTCTCTATTATGGTGTGCTTTAACAATACTTTCCTTAAAATCAACATATTCTGTAATCATTTGAATCAATTGTTGTTTGTCCATTGTGTCAGCCCCACAACGGGGCGATAAGGTTAGTTATTGGGGTTATTGTGGTTATCTAGCATCATTTTTAATTTCTGATAGACAGCTTCTATAGTTGTGTCCATTAGTACCTTGTCTGTCAATTCCAATGGTGGTTGATTGCAATGTACATACACTAATAAAATATCATTTTCTATGTAGTCTGCATAAATTATATGGGCTATATTAATAAGTAGTTTAGCCGTGTGTGTAGGTGTTTTAATTTTTAGTTCTAACATGGTGTTTTACCTCCTTAATTATGAGACAGACTTTTGAGACATTCTAACAGTGCAGTAACTGGTTGTGAGGGAGACGGTAACGAATCCGCCCCCTTGTGAGACTATATATCCTCAATAAGCTCTTTTATTTTTTCAATGCAGTAATCAACTACTTCATCTATAGGTACAATAACTGTTTCTGGATCTTGCATATCACTTTCAGTCGTTCCATCGTAGTAAGAACTTTCTACTTCTGCAATTATGCCGTTAAAACTAACTGTTACTGTAATACCTAGCATTTTACTATTCCATTCCAAGCTGTCGTTTTCTTGAATGCTAAATCCCTGAGCATAGAGTTTTTCTTTAATTATAGGAATGGTTTGTAGCTTTTCTTGAATCTTTTTCTGTTCATAGTCTCTCAGATTAGTTTCTGGTTTAGTTTCTATTTCTTGAGTCATATTTCCCTATTTAGTTATTTTTTACTGTCCTATCCTAACTCCCTATTGTTGTAGTCTTTTATTTAGTTTTAGGTGATTGTACAGCTTCTGCAATTACCTTCATCTGCTGTTTTTTGCTACCGTCCGCATCTTGCCAAACCTCATTATCCAGCCGACCGCTAACCACTATGAAAGAACCTGCTTTTAGATAATCTGCACAAAATACCGCAGTCTTTTTCCATGCTGTTACTTTCACCCATAAAGTTTTATCTTTTCCTGTCTGTACTGCAATACTCATATTGCAAACTTCAACCTGATCCTCTCCTACAAACATCAACTCTGGTTGACTACCTAAATATCCTGCTATTGTTACTGAATTAATCATTTAATTTTCCTTGTGTAATTTTATTATTCTATTATAATCCCTAATTCCTAATTGTGTCAAGTAGTTTTATTATAATGAAAAACTATTAACCAACCAACACTCAAAATGAGGATTTTGTTGAATTATTTTAACTTTTGTCTTACTGTAGTCGTACAGAGACAAACTTTCTAGCGAAGCATTGTCAAAGGTCAGGCTATATTTAGTAAAATGTGGCACTAGACAAGAATCGTTGTCTAATAATACAATTTTTATTCTATCAGCATACACATAGACTGTTTCTACCATGATTTTTACCTCTTATTTTACAATTCAATAAAATAGGGGTCTCACAACCCCGT
Source organism: Geminocystis sp. NIES-3709 (assembly GCF_001548115.1). Classification (GTDB taxonomy): domain Bacteria; phylum Cyanobacteriota; class Cyanobacteriia; order Cyanobacteriales; family Cyanobacteriaceae; genus Geminocystis. The sequence goes on from NZ_AP014826.1 coordinate 19,169, forward strand.
AGTTTAATCTTTATCCATTGCCTTGACTAATTCTTCCCATTTTTCCTCGTCTTGATTTAATAGCCAAATATAGTAATCTTCATTCTCTTTCCCACCTTCATACTTTTTTCTGTAATAAGCCTCTGCTACTGCTTCTCTATATACGCTGTAATGAATTACTGCTTTTAGTTTTTTGTGCATAGTGTTAAGGGAGGCTATACCTCCCCGTTTCTGTGTGTTAAATGTAGTCTGGATAGTCGTTGTATCTTAAAAAGTTTTCCCATTCTTTGCCTTCATCTACAGGAGGTAGTTGTTGGCAAAATTTCATGTCTGCTAAAAGATTTGTAATTTGTGCTAGAGTAGTTTCTTCTGTTACCCACAATTTACAGTCTATAGGTGCAATACCTATTAATCTTTTTGCTTTACGATAAATTGGTGGTTTATCTTCTGCATAGATTTTTAGGTATTGATACTTTTTATTATGTGCTTTTAGCTTATCTACCATTTGGGTTTTATCCCAGCAAGGTAGGTAAAGACATTGTAGTTTTTCTGTCTTAATATTTATTGTACCTGCTATTAATATTTTAGTATTATTAATTGGCAGTAACCAATAAAAACAATAAAAGTCGCCATTTAAGCATTTTCTTTCAATGGTTTTGAGGTTTAGCAGTTCTTTAATCATAGTGTAGTGCTAGGGCTTTAACCCTAGCTTTATTGGTTACTGAGTGTTATTTGAGAAGTTTTAGAATGTAAGAATCAACAGCTGTGGCATCAATTGTATAAGTGTCCTCCCGAAAGATTAACTTAAGTCCTTTCCGTGCCTCGTCTGCTGTAATTTTGTGTGACTTATACAAGCGATACAGGCTTTGTAAGTATTCCTGTTCGCTATATTGCATCGCTTCTCGCTCTTCATGTTGTCTCATAATACTGTCACACTGCATTAAAGCATCCACAATCTTAGGTAATGCAGAAACAAACTGAGTAATTGCGTTAAATTCATTCATATTTAGTTGTCAATGTACTGTGTGTCGTGATTAGCTTAATTGCTTCTCACATTTCTAGTATATCTAGTTATCTTAATTGTGTCAAGTAATTAATGACATTAATTTTCTATGGTTCATAGGCTTATCTTGACACAATAAAATAATATTGGTATATCATAGCCAGTTAAGATTCTATCGGCTTTTACGGGCGACCTCGTGCGACATAGGTGATATTGACTAATTAGGTTAATAAAAAATATTTTAGAAAGCACTTGACACAATTAAGAATGTTTGTTAAATTATAGGTGTGGGAATAAAACCACGACACACAGTACATTGACAACTAAATATTATGATTACTGACAACGGCAACGATTTTTATTTCTTGACCTTACAGTTAGAAGGTATTATGCCTTTGAAACTACAAAAACGCATTAAAGCTAATATCTTTGATTTGCGGATTGTTCCTAACGAGGCTATGGTATGGCAACTAAAACACGCTGTTAGTGGCGAGGTCTTTTTACCTGATATGGCAATCACTAATGGAGCTAATGCTTGGTCGGAGGCTTGTGAATGCTTAAGAGACCTTCACAGCTACGTTTTAGAAAATACCAAATAAACACTCAGAATAAAGGGTAGGCAAGACCTGCCCATAACACTATGTGCATACATGATGAGATTGGATGGGACGCAAATAATAACGTAGTATGCTGTTTATGCGGTGAGGTACTACGAGAGGATAATGACGACTATATAGACGACTATATAGACGACTATATAGACGACTATGAATACGACTATGACATGGCTTGGGACGCTTGGCATGGTCTACATCAATAAAAATTAAGCCTATCCTATGGGGTAGGCATATCATAACACTAGGGAAAATAAAATTATGGAACTAAGAGAGATTACAGTCAAAAAAAACGGTAATATTTATGAGGTAGCAATACATTATGATATTGTTACTAAATACAGAGTATGCACTCATGAAGAAGTTTGCGAATTGATTGATGGTAACAAGCATAAGACGACATTTGTAAATCATGTCTCAGCGTCTGATTTTACGATAGAAAGATAAACCTAATTGGTTGCATAATAACCCTATACGGCTTAATTAAGCGGTATAGGGTTATTACTATGGAATGTTATAATAGGCAAAACAATTAAAATAAGCCTATGTTAGATGATTTAAACAACTTGCCTATAGTTAATTCTGTTCCCGATCCCATCTATCGTGATATGAATTATATACTATTGCCTAATAATACAGTATTAGATGAAGACAACAATTATAAGAGTATAGTTGCGATACAAAATACTATAGATAGCTTATATTTACTAAAGTCTTATAAAATAGTCCATTGGAGTAAAATAGAAGGCATAATGCGATCGACACCAAGATTTTATGCTATTGGCAATTATACTGAGATGGAAGTCAATGATTTAATTATTTTGAGCGATTGTTGGAGTATGGATTTTAATAATTGGGCGATGGTAGAAATTGGTGATTTATTATGGTTCAGAGACGGTGTGTTTATGTATGTAGATGAAATAATGAAGTTGCTAGGAGTAGTCTATAATGTATGTAATACAAAGCTGGAGAAAACGATGACACATATTATAATGGGAGTCTAAAATATAGAACAAATAATAGTTATTAATTGTGTCAAGATGCTATAATAGAATAGTAAAACACAAGGTAAATGTTATGTTGATTGCAGAAATATTATTGAAGTTAAAGCAACCTATACCATCATCTATATTACGAAAAAAAGACTCTTTTATTAAGGGAAAAAAAGGAAAGCCAATTACTTATATTAGTTGGTTTGATACTTGCAACTTGTTAGATGAGAGAGCAGGATTATGGTCGTGGCATATTGACAATGTGATTCATACTGAGACAAGATTGATAGTGTATGGCACACTGACTATTATTGCAGAAGATAAAGAGCTTAGTATGTCGGCAACAGGTACAGAGGAGCTTAATTGTTCTACCTATGGTGACCCCAGTAGTAATGCAGAGGCGATGGCATTTAAGAGAGCCTGTGCTAAGTTCGGACTTGCACGATACCTCTACGATAAAGAATTGAGAGACACCTATACAGAACAATCTACCCTAGAAAAACCGACTAATGTTGTACCTATGACTACAGTAAATAAAACTGTACCAGAGTCATGGACACGAGATTGCGGTATATCACTGCAAGAATGGAAAATGGCAAAAGGTTTAAGATAGTACTTGACACAATCAAGGATTAATGATATTATAGGAATAAGTAATAAGTAAAGTAAAAAAACACTAACACAAGGTAAATTATGACACTAAAAGAACTGATAGAGCAATTAGAGCAGTTTGTGGATGACTCCATTGCAAATGATGGCGATATGGACATTACTGCATTGGAAAGTATGATGACTCAGAAGGCAGACAAAATTGATGCTTACGGTTATGCCCATGAAAGACTATCGGCAGAAATTGCAGGAGCTAAGGCACAGTTGGAGTTTATCAAGGAAAAATACGAGACTCGGTTAAGACAATTGGAGTCATCAAAATTAAGGTTGGAGCAACGGTTACTTGGTTACTATCAACAAGAACTATTGGGAGAAAAGGAAAAGGGTAGCACTTATAAACTACAGTTCAGAAATTATCCCATTGTCAGAGTTAATGTTCCCGTAGAAGACCTCCCAGATGAGTTTAAGACGGTTAAAACAGAGGTAAAAGCGAAGCTGTCAGAACTCAAAAAGGCTATTAAGGAAGATGTCGGCGGACGCACAGTCATCGGATTTATGGCAGAGCTAGAAGATAATTACAAGGCTCACTTTAAACTTAATTAAGTTACTTGACACAATTAGGAATTAGGATAAATAATCATAGTATAAAATTCATAGGAGTAAATAATGTTTAAGACTTACAAATTAGTCTCTGAGAGAACTGTAACAGTCAACCTAGACCAAGTTGTGGCAGTTAAATGGCAGGAAGATAATATAGCTATTCTTGTCACAGTTGACGGTGAAACAATCACTATTAAAGAATCTGACAGGCTAGAGGAACACCTCCGCACCATCAATAGCAAACGTGGTTATGGTGTAATGCTATAGGCTAACAAGAAGACTAGGAAAGACAACGATCTATACAGGAGAAAATAAGGTGACTCAATATTACAATTTGATAATAGACCATATGGGATTATCTAAGACGACAGATGGACGGCTTAGTAGCTATGGCTTAACTAAAGAAGACCTATTAAAGCAATTAAGTGTAAAACTAGATAAGCACAATAAACTTTACATTATCGAGAATATTACCATTGAGGTTGTGTAAATGCAGAAATTATTAATGTATGACTGCGAGATTATTAAGTTGATACCGACATGGAATAGTGTGTCAGCACCCTATCAATACTGTACCAGTGCAAAGGATTATGAGGGCATGGGTATATCGGTAGTGGGAACATGGCGTAATTACGACATCATTGGCTACCATAAAGGCAGGGGGATAGCTTTACCATTACCGCTAGGCAAGTACGAAGCCTTTGTTAATAATGTTGAATTAATCGGGGTTAGCTTATCCTACTTACCACAGTTTGAGTACCTGCAAGAGCTACTATGGGAGGCTGACCTGATAGTCGGCTTTAATACGAGTAAATTTGATGACCATCTGATGACTGCCAACGGCTTTGAGGTGATGACTGATTATGACCTATACTGGTCGGTTAAGGTAGCTGTAGGAGAACCATCCTCTTACGTTAAAGGTATTACAACTAAAGGACATGATTTAGCCTCTTTTGCAAAAGCTAACGGCATGGCAAAGACTGGTACAGGAGCATTAGCACCTATCCTATGGCAAACAGGATACCGACAACAGGTCATTGATTATTGCTTAAATGATGTTAAACTGCTAAATAAATTATACTGGAAGAAGCAAAACGGATTATTACGAGACCCCAAGACTTTAAAACTAATATAACTATAACTGTGTCAACTAGCATTATTAGTTGACACATCATAACACAACAGGAGAAATTATGCCTTATATATTGACAAATCATAATCTTAAAGAAAAACATTACCACTGTAAGCGACAACATAGTAAACATCCTAAAGATAAAGGTTGTAAGTATGTTTTTATCGATCGGCAAAACGGCAGGTTTCATATTGAGTCGAGTTATAGAGATATATTTACCATGCCTTTGCCAATGATGATGTGGTGGTTTGTAAATTATAATGAAAGGGATAGAATGCCCTACAACAGACAGGTAGAGGAAACCTTGCATGATATGCCAGAAGCCTATAATGCAGTAGTCAGAATTAAATTAGAACCATATCAACCAACTAAAGCTGACAAACTACTACAACAGGTTAATTTACAGAGGTCTGTAATAAAACATACTGCTTTTGGAGTAGTGGATAAGCCTTCTGTTGTGTCAGCCGTGATGCCTTTGGGACATCAACGCTCTAGCCTAGAAATAACCGATTGGCTACAGTATCTTGCTCTTCCTAACGGTAACACTTTGTACTTACTACATCAACCACAGTTATTGACCATATAGTATCTTTCTAAGAACAATATGTAAAGTAGTATTATTGCAACAGTAAACAACTGCTTGCTTTATTGTAGGGTAATATGGTAAAATAAGACTAAAGTAACAGATAAAGTCATGCTTAGAGATTATCAGCAGAAAGCAATAGACGAAGTCAACAGGGCGATAGGTATAGGATTGACTTCGGTTATGGTACAGTCGCCTACTGGTTCAGGAAAGTCGGTAATTATGGCTTTTCTGCTTAAACAGTGGTTAGAGCAAGGTAAACGTATTCTTCTCGTAGCCCATAAAATTGAGTTGATTCAACAGTTATACTCTCATGTCCATCGGTGGTTAAATTTCCATAGCAGTATTATGGCTGATTCAAAACGCTATCGCTATGATATGCACTCACAAGTGGTCATAGCTAGTATTCAGTCGTGGTCTTATCGCTATGCAACTATCCCAGATACCTTACCACAAGCAGATATAGTAATTGTAGATGAGGCACACCATTCTGCTTCTAATAGCTATAGTAACCTATTCTATCATTATAAATCAGCTATAAAAATAGGGTTTACGGCAACTCCTCAACGATTAGATAATAAAGGATTGCGTTATCTCGCCAAAGGAGTAGAAGGTTATCAGTATTTGGTAAAAGGTGTTCCTGTCACTGAATTGATGGAACAAGGTCATCTTAGCACTTATAAACTATTTGGGGCAGGTCGTCTTCTGAATGCTGAGGGCAAAGTCAAAATAACGGCAGGAGACTACAATAAGAAAGCTCTTGAGGAATTTGTCGCAACGGCTCTTGACCCACAGGAGGTAGTGGATACATGGCTGAGATTAGCACCCTATAAAAAAACTGTACTCTATCCCGCTTCTGTTGCTTTGTCACAGCAATATGTAAGATGCTTTCAGCGTAATGGAATCCCCTCAGCACATATTGATGCCAAGACATCTGCAAAGGAAAGAGAGGCTATTTTAGAGTCATTCAGGAAAGGGGATATTATGGTTCTAGGTCAGCACTCCATTGTTATTGAAGGAGTGGACGTGCCTGACATTGAAGCTGTACAATTTATCCGTCCGACCAAATCACTTGTTGTCTGGTTTCAGTCTATCGGCAGAAGTTTACGACCTGCAGAGGGTAAAGAATACGCTATCATTATTGACCACACAACCACCCATCAACAATTGGCGATGCCTGATTTTCCTGTTAAATGGAGTCTTGACCCTAAAGCCTATAAAGGTTTTGAACCTCATTTACATTGTAGTCAATGTCACCATACATGGCTACCTAGTCAAGACAGAGAATTACAAGATTTTCAAGTTTTGGTAACTGAAACAGTGGACAATACTCTATATAAACATGGTATTATTACACCTTGTTATTGTAGAAAGTGTAATAATAATGAGTTGCATCAGTGGACAGTTGAGGTTAATCTACTGCCGTCAGAAGGTGATAAACCACCTATTAAAGAGGATAGTGGACTAATAATAGGAGAAGTTGAATTATATGAGCCTAGACAACTAATAATAGAAGAATTAAAGGAATTATTAACCACAGCAGAAGAAAAAGGATATAAAAAGGCTTGGGTAGGATATAGAGCATTAGAAATACAAGAAATTGATTATCCCGAACTGCTGTGGTTGGCAAACGAACTGGGATACAAACGCTCTTGGGCTTCCTACCGCTATCAGCAACTAACACAAGGTAATTAGTACTATGTACAGTATAACACAATTAGGGAACAGATATGCTGTCTGCAAGGATAAGATTTATCTTGATACACAGTGGCAGAAAGGTAAATCTTATGATTATTGCATGGAGGAGATAGCTAAAGGTAGAGCCAATGGCTATGGTATCATAACAGGCGAGGTTGAAGGGTTGGGACTGGTTGCGATCGACTTTGATGGCGAATCATCAACGGCAGTAGCGGAAGCAATAGGATTGTGGTTAAACGATAATGATACTACTCAGTGGACTTCTGGTAAAAAGGGACATCATCAAAGACTCTACAAAATACCACAACCTCATCTGCCTTTTTGGAGTGACATCACTAAACATGACCTAAAACAAGTAGGAAAGGCTAAAGCAATTGGCGATGAGCATTTAGAAATAAGGTATAATAATCATGCTTCGGTGTTACCTGAGTCAGTACATCCAGAAACAGGATATTATAAATGGATAAATGGTTCTGAAGCTAGAGAATTATCATTTGCGGAATCTTATGATCTACTTAATCAATGCACTATATTCCATAGTGAAGTAACGGCTGACGATGAGCTAAATCTGATTCACGAAGCCTTAACCTATATATCACCTGATGACTATCATACTTGGGTGATGGTCGGTGCTTCATTGTACCGTCATGGCATAGATATTACAGTTTGGGAAGCGTGGAGTCAACAATCGCCGAAATATAAACCTCAAGAAATTAATACTAAATGGCAATCTTTTAGTAAAATTACCAATATCAATTTGGGGACATTGATACATTATGCAAAAGTTAACGGATTTGACCAAAGTCAATGGATGCGTCAGAACCTAAAAAAACAACGCAAAGCCCTTAATAATACCCTCAATAATAGTAATCCTGACACAGCAGAAAATAACGTTATATCGCTTACTCAGCAATTAGTAGATAAATTATCCTCTCCTGATATTGCCCCTGACCAACGTGATTTACAAATAGCAGTATTCTGTCATCAACATAAAGTTAGTAGTAATACCATATGTAGAGCGATTGAATCACGGCAACGGCAAACAGACACAGAACTAGACCTTGAACAACTTAGTAAAACTTTTAATGATTTATCCGCAGTTCCACAGCAAAAGTTAGACCTAGCCTATCTTTTGGGCGATTATCCAGCTACCGTAATTGAACAAATAGCTTCTGTTGTGCCAACTAATCCAGATGCTTTACTAACTATTATGTTACCTGTTATAGCCTCCGTAATAGGTACAAGAAGTAATATAGTAGTTAACCACCACATAGGTTATTATGTGCCGTTCATTCTCAGAACAATGATTGTTGCACCTTCTGGAAAAAAGAAATCACCTACCGCCCGTCTAGCGATCGACTGTCTGCACAAAAAGAATTACCAATTATACCAACGGTATCTCTCGGACTATGAATATTACCAAGAACAACTAGAGGAAAAAGGCAATAAACCTCAAGAACCTAAACAATCCTATGTGCTTTTGCAAGACGCAACTATTGACGGGATGATTACAGCCCATGCAGAAAATCCTAATGGCTTTCTCGTTTACTGTGATGAGGTTTATGGTTACTTTAACAGAATGAACAAATTTACTAAGGGTGGTGATGATGTACAACGTGACCTTGAACTATATGAGGGAAAACCACTTATCAAGACAAGGAAAAGCAAGGAAAGCAATGTCTATCTTCCGAGAACAGCTATAAGCATAACAGGTACTATACAGGAGGTAGCACTACAACAAATATTAGGGAACAAACAAGACCTAACTGGTATTTCAGCAAGGTGGTTAATGTGGTGTGGCAATATGCCAAATGGGTATTTACAGGACAGAACCGCAGTAGATGATAGCTTTGCAGAAATGATGAAATACATTACCGATAGCTTATGGTATATGGATTTGACTGATTTAACTATATCAGATGAAGCCTACCGATTATTACAACAATGGCAACGTACCGTAATAGATGCTATTCCTAATTGTAATAGCCTACAATCAGAAACTAAACATAGTAAGATTGAGTCTGATTGTGTAAAAATAGCAGGAGTTTTACATTATTTCTACAAGATTTTACATGATATAGAAGGCACTGAAATAACAGCAAATATAATGGAACGGGCGATAATTATAGCTAATTATTACCTTAATCATTATAGCTACCTTGTTGAAAAAGCCAATGGTACTCTATTAAGTGCTAGGCTACTAAAAGTATTAGATATAGTACAGAGGCGGGTGATAGTAACAGCTAATGATGTGTTTAAATCCAGCAGACAGTTCAAAACTGATGGTATGACTACTGCTGATGTAGCACAATTATTATTACAGTTGGTAGCTTTAGGAAAAGCTGAGAGAATAGCCACAAACAAAGGAGTAAAGGTTAAATATGTAGGAGAGAAGAAATAGGGAATAGTAATTGATTAGATCTAAATAGGGTATAATAGGATTATTATCTACAGTTTAATAGCATGAGTGAATTACTAAATAGCAGTCAAATAAATATGTTGGGGCGTTTGAAACCGTCTGTTACAAAGGAAAAAACAGATTTTTATCTTGATTACTTAGAATTAAATCGTAACTCAAAAGGCGAGTCTGTGGCAAAAGACACCACAGACATGGTTTCTATTAAGGTTTACGTCCACAAACAACACAGGGAATTACTCAATGATTATTGTGCTATCACTGGTCAGTCTGTATCTGCTTTGATAAGGGAACTTACTTTGCAACATATTAAAGAGACAATTGAACGATATAGCTAATTTTTATTGACATCATTAATTGTGTCAAGGCAGTTATTATTTATATCTGAGGTATCAATACCGAGAGCTTGAGCGATACGAAGTAAATCGGTATTATAACATCGGGCTAGAAGAACAGCATCGGCAATATTAGGCAATTGTTGCAGTTTTTCCCATTTGGAGATGGTACGCTGTCTAACTGCAATAATTTCCGCTACCTCCGCTTGTGATAACCCTCTCGCTACCCTTAGCTTTCTTAAAGTGTCCATATCTTCTTAAATATCATTACCTTACCTTTCCATTATACCCTATTTTGTTATTACTAAATGTAATTAATAAATATATCAAAAAATAGGATTAGTAAGAATAGCCATAGCATAGGAAAAGTGGGATTGAGGATATATAGTAGGAGGCGGATAATGCCGTAATAAAGCGATTTGGGTAGGATGTAAAAACAGAGGGGCGGTATTATTTAGCCAATGCTTCCATGCTTCTGTCCTTAGTTTGTCTCTGTCCATATTCATAGTGCTAATCTTTGCTGTTCCATTGCCTGTGATATTCTTTTCCGTGCTATTAAATAATAATTATTATCTTTTTCTATGGTGATACAACTGCGATTCATCTCGTGACAAGCAATAGCCGTACTGCCACTACCACAGAATGGGTCTAGCACTAAATCTTTCTCATTAGTACACATATAAAGTAATGTTTTCAGTAAAGATAATGGCTTCTGTGTGGGATGGTCTGTCCTCTCAGTAAGAACCATAGATTGTTTATTCGGTGCATATATTACATCTGTCTGCTCTCGTGTCCCGTTATTCTCTATCACATAACCGTCTTTACCCCATGCAGAGGTATTGATTCTACTCAGGCAGTCTTTACCACCTCTTTTTATCTCCTGTTTTCTCTGTACACTACGATAAGGTTCTCCTTCTAAATACATCTTATTATAAGTCAAGTCACTTACCTTATATTTTGGATGTGCCATAACAGCATATAGTTCAGACTGAGAGCGTGGCTTTTTAGCAACAGAGCTACGCATTACGCCATTTGGTTTAATCCAAACACCAGTCCATCTGACGGGGAAATATTGACACAACTGTCCTAACAATTCAATACCGCCAAAGCTGATAAAGTAGCCATTAGGCTTTAATACTCTCAAAATATTATTGCATAACCCTTCTATGTCAATACCATCCCTATCAAACTGGAGGTCAGTGGTTAAATACGGTGGATCAGTCAAAATACAGTCGATAGTACTATCATCTAACAAATCCATGTATTTTATGCAGTCATCATGATATATGCTTATACTCATACTCAGCTTCTAGTGGATGTTCTTCTGGTTCATAGTAGGTATTGACAGATAATGAGACAGACTCAAGAAGATCCCATAAAAATTCTTCATCATCTTTGTAATACTCCAAAAACTTTTTACGATTTTCCTCTTCAGATAAGTTCTGAGCTTTATCAAGGGCTTCCGATGGACTATCTGCATTAAAGGGAAGAGAAACTGTCCGATTGTTAATGTCTAAAGAATAAAATATTTTAAATGTCTTATCTGTCATTACTCTCCTTGTTTTGTTGATTTTCTTGCAATAATCTAGGACTTATCCACAATGGGGAAGGGTATCGGTTTCCTTCAAACTCTACTTTTATTCTTTCTAAAGGCTCTGACCTTATCCCTAAAACAACGCCATACTCTAGGATAGTATTTCCTTTGTCGTCTTTTAGATGAGCTACAACTACCTTATCGCCTATCTTTACCATATTTTTTGTTATAGGTTGTTATGGTATATTATAGCAAAATAGGGTAAAATAGTTATAGAGTCAAATAGTGTAAGGTTAAAACCCTTACCAAAGGCGACTCTTAGAGTAAATAGAACCTAGCTTTAAGATAACCAATAAACAAGTCTAAACAAATTTACCACAGGAAGCTCCTATGCTACCAGACTGGTAAGTTTGTTTTTTTTACCGACTAATAAAAACTCTTTTAATTTGGCAACAAGCTCTCCGTCTCTTTTTATCCCGATACTCTAAATTTTGTATGGTACTTGCCACAAATCCATTGACAGCTAAAGCTACTCCCACTGCGACTCCTAAACCATTTAATAATTGCCCAACTCCTGTAGGGGTAATTTTAGTAACAATAGCACCAATTCCAGAATTAGGGTCTAACACAGATAATGGAGCAGTAATTTTATTTATAGGGTCAATAAACTGTATTAGATCTCTTGCAAAATTATAATGAACATAAAAAGATGATAGGATAAGACAAAATATTAGCAATCGCCTTTAATTTAATTAAAGAAAATAAGTGCCTTTATACAGTTAATCATAATTCTTGCTTATATAATTCTCAACCTAGGAAAGTAAATACCCATTGGCGATAAAATACACAAATTAATTTACTGGATTCTTTAATATAGTTCTTAAATAATAGCTATGTCTTTTTTCACTATTTCATAGTTATAAATTCCCGCAATTAAGTTGAATCTTAACCCAAATCTTTTTCTTTTATTTCTATATTTTTCTGATAGTATTCTAAATATTTTAAGTTTTCTATTTACATGTTCAATTACGATTCTTTGTCGATTTAACTCTCTATTTTTTCTTTTTTCTTCTTGGGTTAACTTTCTTTTTTTTGTTTTCTTTTTTGGTATTTCGCTTAATTTATGAATTTTTTCTATACCTTGATAACCTTTGTCTACTAAACACTTTATTTTTTCACTTAATGGTAATCTACTGTTTTTAAAAATTTTAAAATCATGTTCTCTTCCTCGTCCATTTACATAACAAATTATTTCCAAGGTATCTTTATTAACTACTAATTGTGCTTTAAATGTATGTTCCTTCTTTTTGCCACTATAGTAAATTTTTTGTCTTTTTTTTGGTCTTTCGATTGCTATTTCAGTAACATCTATTAATACTGCCTTAATTTCATTCTCTTTTTTTATCAATTCTTTTTTACCACCTAGGGAAAAATAACCTGATTTGAGCAAGATTTTTTCAATTTTATGAACTGTTCTACAAACCGTTGATTCTGAGATATTCCAGTACTCTGATATGTGAAAATAAGTTCGATATTCTCTCAAATATTCCAAGGTTACTAAAATCTGCTCGGACACTGTTAATTTGCTTTTCCTTCCTCTTTTGTGATTGTTTTGTTCTTTTTTGACTATTTCTACTAAAAGATTATAGGTTTCTTTTTTTACTCCAAATCTCCTTTTAAACTTTTCTGGCTTTAATTTTTTTATTCTCTCAAGTTTCATAATTAAATCTTATACTTAAGGTATCCTCCATCGCCCAAAATTATAGATTATTCTGGTTAATCCTATCTCGTATTTAATTTTGCAAGAGGTCT
>NZ_AP014827.1 GCF_001548115.1 Geminocystis sp. NIES-3709
TTAATAAGAATGGAGATAAATCAACAGGTTCAATGCGGTTTACATCCGTTAATTTAACGGGATGCCCTTCATTATCTAAAGTAAATTTCCCAGTAACTTGAATTAATTGACGGCGATTTTCGATTAAAGCATCTTCTAATTCTTCTATATAAATACATTCAATTTCTTGATGAGTTGGTTGGTATTTTATTACTACCGTCCGTTTATCGAAATCAATCCTAATTAAATCCCCAGTAACTGTCATTATTTCTTCTTCAGAAATATCAACATTTAACCAATTATCTATATAACTATTGACACTTTCAGTAACTAAAATATCTGGTTTATTTTTACTATGAAATCCTAATATCCATCCTTCACCTGCTTTAGGAATAAATTTTCTAAATTCAGTTAAAACTCTGTTTCTAATTTTAGAATCTGGTAATATTTGTTTTATTTTATCTAAGCTATTATTACTTAAGTCAGTTAACAGAATTTCTAAATTATTAATAACTGTTTCATAATTAGTAAAAATAGAGCTTTGACTATTCAAATTAGATTCTAAAAATACTGGTAAAGCATAACTGCCTACTTGTGGGATTTGACATTTTAAAGTATAAAGTTGTTGTAAATCATTAGAAATACGAAAACGTTGTCCTATATTTTTATTTTCTAAAGAAGCGGCGAGTAAATAAACTATTTGTTGAAAACCTGTTAATGTTCGTGCCAAAATCGGTGCAGAAATTTCTCGGCTATCTTTTTCCTGACTAATCATTTTAATAGTGGCTGTTACATTAGAGTTTTCGTAAGTTGTCATCTTTATTTAAGCTAATCTTGATATGAACTTTATCCCTTTTTTAATTCTTTTATACTAATAATTTGGGTGAAAAGATAATTATAGAATTTTTCCCTTCTATTTTTGATTAATTTTTTTTCTTGACTTGTCAAAACAAAAAGGGCAAAAAATAAAAACTCTTAATTAAGCTAGGTTTATACAGACTTGTCGCTTAAACACCCTATAATCTACTTTTACTAAAAGAGCAGACTTATCCTTATTCTACTCCAACGAATAATCATTCTTGTTTTAATCTTTTTATCGAATAACTAAATTAGCTCGTCTTGTTTTTACTACTTGAGGAGTATATTTATTTTTCTCTTCTTGACCATGAAAACCTAAACGTTCATACACTGAACCGCCGATACCCGGTATTACCTCACCTTGTTGTGTTTTTTCATTATCTTGAGCAAAATATAAAAATTCAAATTTGTTATATATTTCTGGTAAAAAATGTTTTTTTAAACTATTTTCTGCCCCAAAATAAATAACAGGGGCAACAACAAAAATATGAGTAGGATTAATTTTTTCAATTAAATTAGTTAAATTAGTTTTAACAACACAAGCACCAGAAATTATCGATTTTACTATTATTAAATAATCAATTTCTGAGTTAGTTGGTTCTTGATATTTTTTGATGATAGGAGCTACTTTTAATTCATCAATATCAAAGGGAGAAAATCTTTGATTCCAAAAACAAGAAAAAGTAACAGAAATATTATTATTTTCTAAAACATCCATAATGCCTTTTGCTAAAAAATCAGCATCTTCAACAGTACAAGCAAGAGAAACAGTAGAATTATTTTGTTCAATTTTATTTACTATAATATCCCCAAAAGATTCCCCTAAATTTCTCATAGTAGATTTATAAATATCAGATGATGTTGATTTATTTATCAAAATATTTAATAAATTATCAATATTATTATTTATCAAGCTGTCATTATATTTTCTACTCATATTAGTATCCCCATATTTTCTAACTCATCAAAAGTAGAAGGTTTTGTATTTAAAATAGCTGACTCAAACTTTTGAAACTCAGAAGTTGTTACATCATAAGTTAAAGTTCCTTTATCTATTCCATTAAAATATTCCCATTGAAAAAAACCTCTAATAATACTATATTTAAAATCAGGAATGTTATCTAAAATATCTTTTAATTCTTTTTTTATATCTAAATTTGTCTGAAAAGAACGTATAAAAGAAGAACGTTTTTTTTGTACTTTTTCTAAAAAATCTTTTATGGAAATATTCTGATTTTCTTTAGCACACCATGCACCGATTAAATGTTGAATAAGTGTTTCAATTTTATCTGTTTCTGGTTCATCAAAAGCTGATAAATAATAAATGAATTGCTTAAAATTTTCATTTTTTTTAATAATTTCTATTAAATTATTCTCATATTCAAATAAAATAACATCACTATATTTTTTTATTGTATTAGGAATCTTAGATTTTAAATTTTTATATTGAGATAAATCAGAAATTACCAAACAAACTTTACAGTTGTGTTGAGGATAAATTTTTTGATTCAGTATATATTGATGTTTGAAATCAGAACATATAGATTTTTCATCACTATCTAAACCCCAAGATATATTACTAGAATTTTTTAATTGATAATGTTGTAATTCTTCTAAATTATTATTTACTATTTTAATCACAAGATCATCAACAAATGCTTGTACTTGAGTTTTAATAATAACTTCTAAGTTTTCTTCTAAAACAGGTTGTGAATATTCTGTTATTTTATATATTGCAAAAAAATTTTCGTAGCAGTTACCTTTACGATTACTAGAACCTCCTCTATCCTTATTCAAAACATATTTATATAATGTTTCGCCAAAAATATCCTTTATATTTTCTGGTTGATACATATTATGAGAAATCAAACAGCTTAAGTTTTTATTATGTTATCAGTCTTTTTCCTTAATCTTCTTATAATTTTTTGTCAGAATAATCATTAACTAAGTTCGATCGCATCGCTCTCTCATATTCCTTTTTTGAAACCCATTTCAAGAATCGATCGCACTGTGAGCAACAAATTTTCCCAGCGTGGTAGCGATTGCCACTAGGGTAAATATGACCTTGAGTATTGCCACAACGGCAGGGCGATAGTAATGAACACTTCTTCAACTCCAAAAAACTTAATTGACTCTCCATCATACTCACACCCCCACCCCGACATTATTTTTATTATTTTGGGGATTTTGGTTTTCTGATTTTGTTATCCGTAACAATTTTTCTAATATATATATAGGGAAATTTGTAACGCTCGAATCCATTGCTATATCTTTATTTTGGCGTTTATCCCTTTCAAACCAGTTAAGCAAAATATCAAAGGAGAAATTAGGTAAAACCTCAAGATGATATTCTCGAAAAGTATCATCACCATCACGGATAACACCGAGACATTTTAACTTGAAACCTATTTGACGCAATAGAGAGTTAATCGTGCTAACAACATTTTTACTAATAGTAATACCAACCGCTCGAAATTCCTTAGCATTACTGGAGACGTTTAAAATTTTGTTAATCTCTGTAAGTTTAGGATCGTCATTTCGGACGCTACCTTGATCAAGGCAATACTCAACAATTTCTAAAACATTAATCGCTTTTAATGCCGTGATTTTGGGAGTTAATACCCTATTCCCTACATCAAAAGACGTTAAGCTATTACTGTTATTAGATGCCATTTCCTGAGCAGTCTTAACATCTTTTCGTTTCAAGAAGACATTACCAAGAGTCAGATAGTAGAAAAGTTTTAATTTCCCATAATTACCATCGTCATCAAATTCGAGAATTTCCTTAGTAACATCTCCATAGGCTTTTTTAACCTTATGTTTTCTCGAAGTACAAATATCGTCTAAAGTATGTCCTTTAACCTTTTTAATTTTTTCAAGTTTTTCTGCTTGGTCATCGTCAATATCAGGACGGCTTAAAATATGCTCATTCCTGTTATCTTGACAATATTTAGCATTCTCCTTAACCTCATCAAAATCCGCCCCTAAATCATCATCACCGCCATAAACCGTATGACCTTGACTCTTAATCAAATCAATTAATAATTCTTGATAACAACGGGAGGAAGCATTAGTTCGAGATGCTATTTTTGCCCACGTCTCAATGAAAATACCATCATAATCATCTAACCTTAATTGAGAGTCGATCAGCCCCAAAGAATGTACAGCATAATTAGCTATTTTCTGATTACTAGCTAAAACATCGATCGAGCTACATGAACCATTCCCGACATAGCTATTACCCGTTTTAGGGCAGTAAAAATGTCTTTCAACTTTATCCCTCAAGCGCCACATAATTTGTAAAAAACTATGAGGGCTAATATTACCCATTGAAAAAGCTATTACCTTATTAAAATGATTAAAAACATCAACACTGACACCCGTACACAATGAAGGGGAACAAATAACCACATCATAAAGTAATAGCAAGGTGTTTAAATTCCCCAAGCATTTATAGGCTTGGTGAGTAGGATCATTTGTTGTCTCAGAGTCAATTCTTAAAATTTTTAACTCAGGATATTTTTTACTCAAGTAATTTTCAAGGGCGATCGTACCATGCTTACTTTTTGGCTTTTGGGAAGACGTAGCGATAAATAAACGTTCACCCCTTGCTAGACAATCCTCACCATAGCCTAATAAATCATTAGCTGTCTTATACTGGAAAAACTCCATACCCTCGAATTTGTAAGTATTTTCGATGATATAGGCTGGGGTATCCAGTAACTTCTCAAAGAAATTAATAGAGACATCAGACAAGTCAGCATCAGCTATGATACACTCAACTATTTTTTCTCTCATATCCCATAAGGTACGGAAGACGGTAGGACGGAAATCAGCGATCGCAGTTTGTCCACAGAAAGCATGAGTTAACACTTGCTCACTTTCATCGACTATTAAACAAATTTCTGTCCAGTTATCAGGATTGATACCATCTTTTTTAGGATAGAAGGAATCAATACAAAGACTAAAACCATAATAGTTTCGAGTCGGATCATTTTCCGTTCTATAAGGCACTCCAAAACGTACCGATAATGCCTTAGCTAAACTCTCCAAATGAGTCAAGACGAAACAGGGTAAACCATTGTTTAAATTTTCTTCTATCCTTTTAACGATTAACTCAGTTTTACCAGTATTATGGGATGCTTTTAATCCGATTAAACGATGTCTAGGAAGTTCTTTAACAGCTTCATTACACCAACGGGAATTAATAGTTAAACTAACCTTACTCAACTTAAATTGATGTTCAACTACCCAGTAACTAAAACCCATTCTATTGGCAAAAATATCAGCTAAAACCTTGCTAGGGTTATCAGCATTAAAGAGAACGTCATCGATCCCTTTACCCAACTCAGGAAGCCACGACAAAATATTAACTCTACATTTTTCTTGTTGGAGAGTAGCACCTAAGCAAAATATTGCCTTGCGTACATCCCTAATAGTCGTTCTTTTAGTATCAGCATCGAAGGCAATGTTAAAAACTCTATTAGGTTTACAGAATAGTTTTAAGTCATCTTGAATGATTCTCTTACCATTAATTTTTCTAAAACCCATTGTTACCCCCGGCAGTCCGAGCGCAATAATATTTTGAGATAGTAGAGATAACGTCTTTTTACTACCCTCAGTAATAACTATGGGTAAACTAGGATTATCTATCACCCATTGCCAAAAATTAGAATATTCGGAAACGATCGACTTTATTTTGTCATCGCTGTAATTAGGGTAATGTTTTTTGACGATCGCACCCCATCTTGTCTCATTGACCAAAGGTGAAAAAATTCTTGATGGTTGTTTAGGTGATGGTTCATACTTAACCTTTTTATTTTTCTTTTTAAGGTCATCTCTAGGGAAATCAGGCTTAAACTGTACCCACTCCATCTCACCCCCGTCTTTTGGATCTTGATTCTTAGGGTACCAACCGCCTTCTAGGCAATGTTTATATGTCTCAAAGAATCTTTTAGTTACAGCTCCTGTATTAGTTCTAGGAATGTCAGAGGAGGTAAATAACAGTTGATAAACCGCCATTCCCTCAACACTTACCAAATTATCTTCTATTAGATCAGGAGCGATCGCACTCTCTACCCATTCCTGATAATGGTTATGGATGCTTCTTAGAAAATTTTGAGAATTACTGACATAACCGTTGTTATAAGCTATCATATATTTATATTTATATGCTTATTTATTTGCATATATATTTTTTTGTATTTTTGAACTTGCCTGTCGTCAGCTTAGAGTGTTGTTAAAAAAAAGATTTTAGCGACACATATTACAAACAACATTGTAACCTGACTCGACGGCTTTTTTTTGCTCAGTTCTGAAACATATTTGAAAATTTCACAACTCAACAAATAAAAAAAAACTATATTCAAATTATAGTGTAAAAATTTATCCTTAACAATCCCCACACCCCTTTATGTATAGGCGTTATAACGGCTATAGCTACTATAACCAATATAACCAACCAAATATATATCGTTATCTTAAACCGACACGAGCGGTGATATTTCCCCTAGAAAGTTAGTTCAAGTATTGAATTTTAATGGTTTTAGCTGTATTTATCGCATCAAAGGCAATACTAATACGTTTTTCTAGCGGCACATTGTCATCGTCAAGAAAAGCCGTTAAAAGTGCGATCGATTTTTTTTTAAAAGCGTCTAAATCCTCAACATAAGAAATTAAATATCGTTGCTTTTCCTGTTCGATCGCACATTGAAACTCAGGAATTTTGCGCCACTTCCAAAGAGAATGACGGCTAATTTTCAATAATTTGCAAGTTTGACGGTAGTTCGTACCCACCGACAATAATTTAATTGCTTTTTTTTGAGTGACTGAAAAGGTCATTAAACCATTCCCCTATTTTTTGAAAAATATTTTTTTTATCTTGAGCGATCATTTCTTCCATTTCTGCGATTAATTCATCTTTAAACTTGTCATACTCTTCTAAACTGTCAAAACCACATTGTCTTAAAGAATGCCCTAGCAGTGAATACTTATCAGATGTATATTTGTCCATAATTTATTTATATTATTGCGTGATAGTATGAAGTGTTACCCTCATACCTTTACTTATTAATTATTCCTATTATAATACAAACTTTTGGTTATTTTGTAAAAAAATGTTCGGGGATAAACTAGGAAAATACCCCTACCCCTTTTCCCTCAGAGCCTTAAATCACAGTGGTTAAGAGATACTCCTCAAAGAAATCGTGCAACATCTCCTTTACAGTTTCCTGATTGAACTCAATACCTAGCTTACCTTTGAGGTATCGCTGATACTCAGAAACGATAATCGCACTAATAATGGGTTGTAGCTTTTCTTCTAAAACCAAGCAAAACTCATTGTAATTTTCTGCCTTCTCACAATTCAAAGAATCCCAAAAAAAACTGCCCATAAAATCACCTTTTAAAGATTATTTTTTCAGTTATAACGCATTATTTTTTTCTCTGTCAACATAGTATTTTACACAGATAAATAAATTTATTAAGATAAATAAATTGAGTTTAATTATAAATAGAAATAATAAACAAAACTTCTTAAAGAAGCAGTGTATAAAAGAAGGAGCTAAAAAATAATTAACTAAAAATTTAGAGAATTAAATAAATTTATCAAGATAAATAAATTCATTTGATAAACACAGAAAAAAATAATATTTCAATAATTTTCAATTTCCTAAACTTTACCGTTATTTCTACTCTTAATAAAGACAAAAGTACAGAACGGTTCATAGTTTTCAGTATCGATTATGCCTTCCCTTTTTCTCTTTGTTGGATAGCCCGATCGACAACCGAAGATTGCCAATTAGTGGAAGTACCATTAACACTTGCCTTATATTTACCTTGCAATAACTTAGCAATATCACTATTCTTAGTACCCTTAGCTAACTCAGGTAAAATAACATTATCGATCGCATCCGTTAAAGTACCTATCTCAGAAATACCACTGTCAATGTCGCTTTTTTCTTCATCAGGTACAATCACACCTAAATCCTCATTCAGAGGTATTGTAGGAAATTCTGAGAGGGTAATATTTTCTGTAATATCTTCTTTATGCTTTACGGCACTAAGAATGTTATCAACTAAAGGTAACTCAGTTTTTTCTATTCCCAAAGGTTCAATAGACTGAATAAAAGATAAGTTATCACTTGCTATCACACTGTTATCATTATTGTCTAACTCAGTATTAGTAATAGTTTTATCAAATGCTATCACCTTGCTATCATCATCTTTAATATTGCTATTAATTGATAACTCATTGCTATCATCTTCTAACTTACTTAACCGCTCATTGATGATAGCTAATTGCTTTTTTACTTCCACTAACTCATTATCACTTGCTATCACATTGTTATCAAAAGATAATTTATCCTCAAGGAATAACTCAACACACTTACTCAGAAAGAATTGCTTACTAATTCCCTTATCCGATAGCTTGTTATCAAGTGCTATCAACTTGCTGTCATCTAACCTAAATAATACTTGCTTGGTAGTCATATCAACGATTTTATCAAATGTTATCTTTTAATATCATACCTCATAAAAGGCAATGATAACAATTAATAACTTATATATATCAATAGATAGCAAATGATATAAATATTAAATAATTAATTGATAGCATTTGATAACAGTATTAATTTATAATAGTGGTTAACAAAAGGCGATGAAATGTAAACCTAAACAACATGATTAAATTAACCAACGCTACAACCGATCACGAAATAATTACATTATGGTTATCTGATAAGACACATTTAACAGTTAAAAGTTACGATCGCCAAATTCAGCAATTCTTAAATTTTGTCGGTAAAGATTTGACAAGCGTAATGTATGAAGACTTTATGCAGTATAAAGGTTTTATGAAGATGAAAGGTTATAAACCATCTACCCAACGCACGAAGTTAACCGCCGTCAAAAGTTTATTTTCCTTCTGCACTAAGTTAGGTTATCTCAGTGCTAATGTAGCGGTAATAGTGGACAATGTAGCGGTTAAAGATGAAGTGAGACGCAAGGCATTACCCCAAGATACTATCTCTTTACTTCTTAATAATGCTAAGACTGAAAGAGACAAATTAATCATAAAAACCCTTTATTTGCTTGGTTTAAGAGTATCTGAATTGGTTAATATTCAATGGTCAGATTTTACGATCTGCAATGGAAAAATAGAGTTAAAAGTTATCGGTAAAGGTGATAAAGAAAGATATGTATTAGTACCTAATGACTTATTTAATAGTTTAATTGCCCAAAAAAGCCATGATAATTACGTCTTTATCAGTTACCAGAATGATAAATTATCAAGACAATCTATTAACAAAATGTTATCTAATTTAACCAAAAAACTAGACATAAATTCGATTAATCCCCATGCTTTTCGACATAGCCACGCCACCCACAGTTTAGCCAATGGTTGTGATATTAGCTTACTCATGCAATCGTTAGGACATTCTGATTTAAGAATCACTCAACAGTATTTGAGTCAAAGAGACGGCGAAGGTAGTAGTCAGTATTTGAATATATAATGAAAATAAAGATTCAAAGGTTTAGTTATGGGACTTAAAACAAAAGAAAGAGAAAAAAAAATCAAGAACTTTGAGTATTATCGAGCCAAGATAGGGAAGAAAAAAAAAGATCCTGAGATGATAGAAAAAATGTTTAGTAAATTAGAAACTACATTAGAAAAAATATCTGAAAGTAGTGGGTTGACTCTTGATGAGTTAGCTGATGCTTTAGATCCTAGTAAACCTTTTCCTTTTTAACCATGCTTTTAGTTGTTGATGCAAATATTTTAATAGGAGAATTACTGAGAAAAAAAGGTAGAGAGTTAAATAAAATTGTAAAAATTATCATTTATTATTTTAATAACTTCCATTGCCCATTGCCCTATCTCAACAAATAATTTATCATACTCAAAGTAAGAGAGCCAAGAATTTTGGTAAAAAAAATGGAAAAATTAAAGAAAAAAATATGTAAATGAGTAAACTATTTCAAAATATCTCTATCTTTCAAGATTTGTTCATATTTATCTTGAGTTAAAGGGCAATCAATTAAGTCTAAGAAATCACTTTTAGTTAACCGACATTGTTTAGCCATTTGTGATAATAAATGATCTGATATAGTTTTCATTTTCTTGGTATGGCTGGTTTTAGTTTTTACAGTAGTTTTTTTGCATTCTTGAGTATAATAAATAAAATAATGATGGTCATTTTCGTTAACTCGAAAACCTTTAGTTAAAAGCCCTTTTTCTACTTTACTCTTATCTCTTTGCATTAATTAACCTCCTCAAATGTTTCTAATAAAACTTGTCTTAACTCAAAGGCATCTTCCGCTAATTTTTCAATATCATCTTTAACATATTCATCCCACATGATGACAATTTGTTCATTAATTTCATGGATTAAATCTTCTCTAGTATAAGCAAAAACATAAAGATTAATATTCGCATCTTCTACTACAAATAATTGACTGCTTTCTTCATCCATTATTGGTGTTAATTTTAAAGGATTTTTGAGTCTTAATTTAGTATTTTGATAATTAACTTCTC
>NZ_AP014828.1 GCF_001548115.1 Geminocystis sp. NIES-3709
ATATCAACAGTTAGGAATTGAAATAGGTTCGGGGGCAGTAGAGTCGAAGGTAAAGCAAATAGGAAATAGAGTCAAGATAACGGGAGCACAATGGAAAAGAGAAAATGTAGCAAAAATCTTACAATTGAGATGTGCTTATCTCAATGGTGCATTTAACTTAAGTATTTGTGCTTAGTGCAAAAATGGGATGCTCCCTATTTTAGCTGGCATAGATTGACTTATTAGATTAGATACAGGCGTGTAAATATCACACTCAACTTCTGGGACTCGAATCGTTACAATTAATGTGTAACGAACAGATTCATTATAACGTTCCAGTTGCGTTTGCTCTTTCCACCATCCGCTTACAGGATAAACACCCACCATTCCTCTATTAGCTAAATCAACAGCTGTTCCGGTCCAAATATCGCAATGCAATGAACCTTGATTTCTCAAGTTGGAACCTAAAAACCAGTTATTATCTTCTGTATTGTTGGAAATAATTTTTTCTTCATTCCTGATAACTTGATTAATTCGACACTGAAATTCCTTATCGGTTTCTAAAGGTCTTTTAACTTCAAATCTGAGTCCATAAGACCCATAACGGTGTTTTCTTTTATAGCCCCGAGCGCCTGGATTAGGTTCAATAAAATAAGACAATGTGACTTTTAACTCTACGTTAGTTTCTCCTAATTCCTCTAATTTTTCTTTTGGCCAAGGCAAATCATACACATTCATTTTGTTTGTTTTAATTCCATTATTACCTTGTTTAAAAGGTAATAACCGATCTTCAATAATTAGCGTTAAATCACTCTTAGAGCTATTTAACGCTCTGTCCAAATTAGGAACACCATATCCATATCTACGAATAAGATTTTTTTTATCTTTTTGTTTGGGTGCTTTATTAAAACGTTGTTTCATAGCTGAAGTCCATTCGGCTGAATGAATCATCAAAGCACGTATTGTCTCTGGCCAATATTGAGGATGTGCTGAAAGAATACGAGCAGCCATATAACTAGCTAGTGCAGTTGCACAACTCGTATCACACATAAAAGTAAACAATTTATAGTTATGACTATGAGCAGTTGTTAATAAACATAAATCATCAATACTTTCTGCTGGATTTTTTCCATCTGAGGCATAATTTCCTCCTTCAAATACAACATCAGGACGAATTGGCCATTGATTTTCCCAAGAAACAGAAGTACGACTTCTAGGAGATAAATCACCACAAGGAGCGATAGGTTGCCAACCTTGATAGTCAGAATGAATTATATTAACTTTTTCCGTATAAGCTCCAACAACAAGAGCATTCCAAGCCTGTGCAGGGTTTTCAATTGTTTCTATATCGTTGCGGTCTAAATAATCAGACGGAAATATATCTTCTCCAATATTTCCTGCTGAAATAATGATTAATCGTTTGTAATTATCTTCACCGAAAGAAAGTTGATCTATTGCTGCTGACCAAGATGAAGGAGTCCCATCCTTTTTTGATGCTTTTTCGCTAGTGACCGCCATACAAAAAATACGTTTTCGCTTGGGATTTTGTATTTCTGGGAGAGAGGTTGCTTGCTCTGTAATTGCCCCATAAAGTTCCGGCTCATTTTCTCCAACAGGAGGAAGAAATTTAACAGATTCTAAACGGTGAATAAGCGTTATATATTCTTGTGATTGTAGAGCATTAAATAAATCAGCATAAAGAATTAATCCTGCCATTTCTGTACCATGATTATGACTATCAAAAATTCCCCAATTAGGATCACAAGTATATAAATCACTAATATCAAGACCTTTTTCAATCAGTTTATGTCTCCAATTAACTCCATGATCAAGAAGACAGACTGCAACAGCATCGTCTTGAGGAGGTAAAGTTCGATTACATAAATCTTCTGCCCATTTTTCCTTTTCAGTTACTTTCAAGTTAAGAAAAAAGGAAGGTGTATCTTGAGCAATTCGTAATTCTGCAATCGTATCCGAATTTTGAAGAACTTGCTCTATTTTTTCCACATTAGCCATTGCTAAAATGACGGTTCTTTCTGGAAAATGTATATAAGATTTAGTTGGAATATCGAGTCTTTGAGCAATAGTTTGGAAGTCTTCAAGTTGTCCATGACGTAACCACACTTCCCACCAAATTGATTGTCTATTTTCAGGAAATAAAGCAGGATCATCAGTAAATAAGGATTGAACTGTTCCAATTTCGACATTTTCTAATCTTGTAATTAATTCTGCATTTTTAGGATTTCCTTTTTGTGTTTCTTCATCACGATATTGTTGTACTTTTTTTTCAAAAAATTCTGTTGATGACTCTGGAACAAAAACAGTAGCTTTAACTGTGTCTTCTTGTTGAAGAAGCTGTTTGACCGCAACTAATTCAATCTGTTTAGTTTTATTTTCTAGCTTTTCAAACTCATTAGCTTGATCTTTTGTTACCTCAAATTCTAAATAAAATCCAGGTTGTCCAACTGCAATTTCTGATGTTCGAGATTCTAATTGTTGACGAGCTTTGGCAATTGCTTTACCAATAGCACCTTCTAATTTTGTTGCATGTTTTATTCTATTACGATCTGGTGGTGGTGGAGTATTACCTGAGCGTGGAGAAGTGTAATCTATACTTTGACGAAATTGATCATTATTTCTTAAATATAAATGAGGACGATTACGAGGAGTTTGCGACATTATGGAATTAGACTCTATTCACTAAAATTCAAATCCTTACGTTCCATAATAGCTGAAATTAAAGACTCTTCGCTGATTTTCTGGGTATTTGCCAAAACGGCTTGCTTTGCAGCCTCATCGGTTGCTCTTACAATTTCAGCTTGAGCAAGTCCATTAGCTTGCTGAATAATTTTTGACCAATCTTTCCAGCCAATTTCAAAGGTAATAAGACGGGATTGAATCAGTTCACAAATAATTTTGGCATCAGGAAGCTCATATTTAATCACATCATCAAAACGTCTAAAAAGAGCCTTGTCTAGTAGTTGAGGATGATTAGTTGCTGCCAAAATCAAACTATCCCCCCGATCATTTTCCAAAAACATCAAAAAAGAATTAAGATTTCGACAGATTTCTCCTACATCGTTAGAATTATTACGTTGAGTACCGATGACATCAAATTCATCAAAAAAATAGACTCCTTTCGTTATTGTCATTGCCTCGAAAATAAGCCTTAAGCGACTAGCTGTTTCTCTCATGTATTTACCAATTAAACTATTGTATAAAGTTGTAAACAGAGGTAATTTAAGCTCTCCTGCTAATGCTTCAGCAGTCATAGTTTTGCCTGAACCTGGTGGTCCAACTAATAAAAGTCTCCGACGAGGTATAAGATTATATTCTCTGAGTCGTTGTTCTTGTCTTTGCTCGGTTAACACTCTTTTAAGTCTAAAACTGAGATCAGAAGTCAGAATCATATCCGATAATCGGGTATCGGGATATCTAACCGAAACCAGATTCGCTAAATCTCCTTTCGGTTGTACTAAAGGAATAGGTTCAGATTTTCTCTCTATGACCGATTTACGAGCTTTTGCTTGGTCAATTAATTCTCGAATTTCTTGAGCTAACTTACCATGTCCTTTTCTAGCTTCATGCGCAGCCATCTGTAGAGCAGCAGAGTAAAATTGTTGCTCCTCTCCTTCCACATGACTTCTTAGAAGTGCTAGAACATGATGTGCAGTGAACATGATACTCCGTTAATTTAGATTCTCTATTATACTAAATTACTTAAAGTATAAGAGCGAATATATAAATAATCAATTCTCTGGCGTTGTTGATTTAAAACATGAATTAGAATAGTATCGAAAATAATTTTACTTTTGAGATCAAGTCAAAATGTTATTCCAAATCCGCAGAAATGTTGAATTATTCTATTCGTCTGTTGATACATTAAACGCCTTATATAGTATGCGTTTTAGATATAGATTGCCCCTGGTTGCGCGAACCTTCTATTTTCCGCCGATATGGAAAAACTAGCCACAGAATTAGTGCTAGAACAAGCTCAAGTGTTTACGGAAGCGCAAGTGATATGATGATTTTCTTCTGACTCGTCGTAAACTCATGGCACACAAGATTAGAGATTATTATAGAAAGCTATAATATTTAAAAACCAAACTTACCAGAAAAAGCAGAATCTGAGGGTGAGGGAGAGGATTTCATGGAGATGGTATCGATCGCCGAGAATAACTGATTTGGTTGCACTCCCAGATACTTTTGTAAAGCAGACAGAGTGCTATGCCCAGAAATGGCTTGGATGACGTGGAGAGGCACACCAGCATTAGACATAGTAGTCAAACAGGTGCGTCTAAAACTGTGGGTACTAACACCTCGAATCTTCAACTTATTACAAGCCCTTTGCAAAGAATAATGTAGAGTAGTTCGACAAAGATACCCCTTCTCATAACCCTTTTCATAACAATGAGGAAACATAAACCCTCTACGAACACCCGTTGCCAATAAATACTCCTTCACCATGGCAGATAACTCCTGATTAACAGGAATAGTGCGACTTTGCCGATTCTTACTATGATTAGAAGGAATTAAGAGCAAACGATCGCCCAAAGAGACATCCTCCATACGAATAGAAGCCGCCTCCGAAATGCGACAACCAGCGTAAAGACAAAAAGCAAACACAGTTCGATCGCGCAAAGATAACTCATCAAAGATAGCAGTAACTTCACTAAGGGAAAGAATACGAGCTTGACCTTGACCATGAACCTTCATCATTCCCCCTGAAAGAGTGTTTATGAACAAAAGTTCGATTTTGTTCACTATTACTATAAATCCTTCCACTTCCCTCGTTCATCTCTTCTTTACATTTATTCATCTATCCCACCATTATTCCTTTTCTCAATAATTTCAAATATATTGAACTATGTTTGCGCCGAAGGGTTGCCTTTTTTACCTTTTCCATCTACTTCATTAATATTTTTTAAGCACTATTTTTTTATTCCACAGACAAAAAAACACAAAAAAAAAGAGGCTATTGAGCCCCCAAAACTTAGATACTTCAAGCATTTTCAAGGAAACAAGCGTTCAGTACTTTCGCTACATTTATGTATAGTTTTTAAGAACTCCAGCCTTGTTTTCTAAAATTTTTTTTTTAAAGTACTTGAAAAATCGCCCAAAGCGATCTAAGGTTAAAAATAGTACAAAAACATCATTCTTAGATTAAGATTATGAGCTTATGAAAATAATTCAGATCATGAGCTTATGAAAATAATCATTTGATTGATGAAATTAACCATCTGACTGATGAAATTAACCATCTAATGAAATTAACCATCTGATGGAATTAATCAGGTCATTATGATTAACCATCTCATTATGATAATGGAAAACGGTAAAATTGTCGCCCCCCCTCTCAAAGAAATCACTGCCAGCCCTGAGTTTACCAATTCTAAGCACAGGTCTAACCCTCATGGTGAGTTTAATGATAAAAATCTTTGGTCTTCACAAAACTTAACAATTGGTCAAGAAACGTTAACACAAAAAAGACCCCTGCGAACAGATATATCATTCTCCGTCTGTTCCGAGTTGATCAATAAACCTGTCACAAATTCCGACAAGGCAAAAACTAATTTTTACTCCATGTCAGGAAATGTTGATAATATTATTGACATATTTTGTAAAGGGTTCGCCGTTAGTCCTTTTCACTATACAAATAACCACAGAAGTAGTGAAAATGCTACTGTTGCTGGTTTATTAATCGTCGATATTGATAACCAAGGGTGGGTTGAACAAGAAATCATTAATGGCAATAACCATCACGATAATAGTGGGCATAAGAATAACAATAAACCTGAAAATGATTTGGGCAATAAGCCTCAAAATAATAATGGGCATGGCGATAATAGCGAGAATGGGAATGCGAACAATAATGAGAATGGTAATGGAAATGGGAATAACGCGCGAAAAATTATTAAACAAAAGGTATATCAGCATCAGTTAACCCTAGAAGAATATCAGTCGATCGATTTCTGCCGTAAATATACTTTTGCCATTACCACAGCAAGTCATAGGTCAACATGGCATCGATTCAGGGTTTTTATGCCCTTACCCATGGATATTGATAAAACTACCTATGAGGTGGCTGTAAGGCATTTAAACACCATTTTAAAGGGGGCTGTTGATATAAATGCCACTAACCCTAGTATCGGCTTTTACGGCAATAGTAACGGTATCCTGTACAAATCCGATGATTTTCAAGCCTTAGACTATGACTGGCTATCTCAGTTACAGCCCGAAGTGGACAAGATTAAGAAGAAACAAGAAAAACAGCAACGGAAACAAACCAAAAGAATTGCTGAAAAACTAAAACAACTTGGAGACAATACCAATGTTAAAGATATTGTTGAGGCACTGTCTTATATACCATGCGATGATTATGATACTTGGACTAAAGTAGGTTTTGCTTTACATCATACTTTTAACAGTAGTGATGAAGGGTTAGAAATCTTCGATAATTGGTCGTCTCAAGCCCACAATTATAGTGGTAGAAAAGCGATTGAATACAAATGGCTCTCATTTAGCAAATCACGCACCGATAAACCCCTTACCATTGCTACGGTGTTTAAGTTGGCGATCGATTCGGGGTATAAACCACCCAAAAAGATTAGAAGAAAACTGGATGCCTTTAGCTGTTTCAATGAATATAAACCTTTATCCTATGAAGTAGCATTGGAATGTAATGAGCGTTATTTCTCCGAGGAGATAATCGCCAAAATTCCCCGTCAAGGATTAGTTATTATACAAGGAGACATGGGTACTGGTAAAACCTACTTAGGGGAGAAAATTGTAGGAGAGTTTAAAGCCCAAGGCAAATATGTATTATCGCCTGATAGTACCAGAAGCCTCTGCCAACAGTCGGCTAATCGTTATGGTATTTATTACAAAACCCATGATGATACCACCCCTATCAAAAATTTAAGAAGTCAGGGCATTAAAACTACCTATGACAGCTTTGCTAAATATCAAGATGAAGCTCCTGATTGTATTATTTTTGATGAAATTTTCTCTAGTGAAAACCATTTATTATTAGGTGAGACAGATTTAAAACATAATCGGGAAGAAGTACTCTATGCTGTCAGAAATGTGGTGAAAAACTGCATCGATAAAGGTGGTTTAGTTCTTTGTCTTGATGAAATGTTACTAGATTTTTGCATCGATTTAATGAAAGATTTTGTAGGTGGTATTGATCCTTTTATTGTTGTTAATCATTACCGTAATAACAATTATGAAACTTATCAATTACTAAATGCTGATGATCCGAAAAAAATCCTCTTTACTATGCCGACACTAGGTTTAAAACCTTTTTACTGTTGCGATAGTCAAAAAGAAGTTATCTCTCTCTATCAAGAATTATCGACTACTTTTCCTGATAAAAATTTTAAACATATCCATCAAGGTAACGCTAATCTGTCTGAAAATAAGGAATTACTCAAGAATCCTACCCTCTGGTTACAACATAATCAATGTGATGGTTTAATTGTTAGCCCTACTATTGTCTGTGGTTTCTCCATCGAGGGTAATTTCTTTGATGGGGTTATTGGTAACTTTTGTGGTGTTTTACCTGTTAACCAATGTCGCCAAATGTTAAGACGCATCCGTACTGATATTCCTCGTTATGTTTATGCTAGTAGTCACGGGTTGAGTTATGCGTCGGAGTTTGATTTTCAGAAAATCGCTGATAAGGCTATCTCGAAGAAAAAGACTAAGTTAGATTTACTCAAACTATCGTCACTCATTGCTAAAAGTGATCTACCCTTTGAATATATGAAGGTATTACAAACTATGATTAATCCTGAAACGGGCAAGTGGCAAAATATTGAGCTTATCACTCAATCGAAATATATTGCTTTTATTAATGCTGGTAAGGCTAACTATCGGGAAAATATTTTTAATGAGTTAAGGGATAGTGGTAGCACTATCATTTATAACTATAGCTATGACCAATTTGTGGCTGACTTTGTGGAGGTAGGATTTACGGAAGAATCTTTACATGAGCATAGTCAAAAAGATTTTAAAACTATTATCAAAACTCACCATGATTTGGAAATCAATCATAAAGCTGAATCTATTTCTTTCGGAGATACTACGGGATATGATTTGGAATCGGCACAAGATGTCTTAAAAAATCGTTATGCCCAGAATCCTAAAACTCACGAGCCTTTATACTCTGAGGAAGATATTGCGGGCGCTCAAAAATTTATCTATCAAGATTTGTTACCCTCTGTGGAATTAACCCCAGATTTTATCAAGGAATACTTACTCGAAGATAACCGAAAATTGAGATCGATCGAGCGTTATTACTGGTTGAATAATTTTAGTTTACTGAAGAAGAAGGAAACTATTAAAGCTCTTAATTGGTTACACAATTCCCGTCGCCTTGTCTATTTGGAAAAGGATTATGATGATTTGCTACTGGAAATTCATCTTTTAAAGGTGCTAGAAGTGCAAAAATTCATCGATTTAGACGGTTGTTTTACGAGAAAGGATAAATCTATCAAGAGCTTCTTTAAACGTGCCTTAAAGCACAAGCAAGAGTTGCAGGATTATTTCAACATTACCGTTACAGCCCACAGTAATCCTATTATCCTCTTAAAAAATTTACTCAAGTCTATTGGTATTAAGTTGGAGTCAAAGGTTAGAAAAGTCAATAAGGTTAATACCAGAGTCTATCTTATTGATCGATCTTATCTTGATGATGATATAAGACAATCGGTATTAAAATCTTATCAAATCCGTAATACGGGGTTAAAAACTGTTAAAGGAAAAATCAAAAAATTTAGTGAAAGTTTTGAGAGTAACAAAAATCATGAAATTATTATCAATAAGGAATTTGAAGGCGATAACAACTGTTACAAAAATGACTCTATATCATATAATAATCAAGTCGATTCTGTAGCTATCATTAAGGTTACAACAAAGGCTACAACTGAGGAGTTAAAACAAGGGGAAAATTGCCAAATAGAAGGAGTAGCTATCGAGGGGAACAAAAACTCTGAAACTATTATCAATAGTGAACTGGAAGCCGATAACAACTGCTACGAAAACGACTCTAAATCATATAATAATCAAGTCGATTCTGTAGCTATCATTAAGGTTACAACTGAGGAGTTAAAATTCGGGGAAAATTGCCAAATAGGAGGAGAATCGAGCGATCGAGGGGAACAAAAACTCTGAAACTACTATAAATACTGAATTTGAAGGAGATAACCACCGCTCCGAAAACGACTCTATATCATATAATAATCAAGTCGATTCTGTAGCAACTCAAGCTCAAACCCAAACTCAAGAAGGTGACAAATACACTTTTTTTGTATTTCTTGTAAATTAAGTCTTATTTTATGACTTTTTATAGTTAGGTTTTTTTACGTTTGTGCAACATCTACAAAAAATTAGCGAAATTTTCGATGGTTTTCTTCAATTAGAACATCATTAATACTAGCGAAACGAAATTGCATTAAACCATTATCAGCAAATTCCCACATTTCATTACCATAGGAACGATACCATTGATTAGATGGATCATGCCATTCATACTCAAATCTGACGGCAATACGATTATCGGTAAAACACCATAACTCTTTTTTTAATCGATAATCAAGCTCTTTCTGCCATTTACGTGTTAAAAATGCTTTAATTTCTTCTCTACCATTAACGAATTCTGATCGATTACGCCATTGTGAATCAATAGTATAGGCTAAAGCTACTTTTTCTGGGTTTTTCGTATTCCAAGCATCCTCAGCTATTTGTACTTTTTCTAAAGCAGTTTCCAGAGTAAAAGGAGGGAAAGGAGGTTTAAATTCCATTGTCAATTTTTCCTTAATATTTTAATTTTTAGAGATTAATTGTTGTTCTAACTCTACAATACGAGCTTGTAAAGGTTCAATTATGGCATCTACTTCTGTCTGGGAATAACGAATGGGAATATGTTGAGGACAATTTTCGCTATAGGCTTCTAATTCAAAGAGAATAACTCGTTCAATTTTAGCAGGATAATCAGGAGTGCGAAGACGCTCAATTAATGCCTCATCCCCTTCGATATACTTAGCTTTACCCCAAATTTTTACCCGTTTACGATGACGATAATCCATTAAAAAGATGAAAGCCTTATCTTCGGCTGACAAATTACCAACAGTGATATATTGCAAATTGCCCGAATAATCAGCAAAGCCTAAAGTTTTCTCATCTAACACTTGTAAAAAACCTTTTTCACCGCCTCGAAACTGAATATAGGGATAGCCGTTAGATTGCACTGTACCTAAATAAAAGCCCTCTATTTCGGCGATAAATTCTTTTAACTGAAGGGTAATCTTGTCATTAGCCGCCCCATTACTGATATAGCGTTCATAGGTTTCCCTTGAGCCTCTTTCGGCTTGTGCTGCTTTAACTTCAGCTGTAAAAGCTATTTCTCCAAATTTTCTTGGCATTGTATCTTCTCAATAATTAGGGGTTGATTAAAAAGTCTGAGGAAAGGTTAGGGCAAAAGGGCAAAGGTAAACACTTAATTCTTAATTCCTTATTCCTTATTCCTCATTCCTCATTCCTCATTAATCCCAATCATACCGACAAAATTAGGAAGACTTTTAACACGATCAATCCAGTTTAAGACATGAGGATAAGGGGTGAGATCAATTTTACCATCTGAAGCAAGGGCAACATAAGGAAAAACTGCCACATCAGCAATGGTAGGATGGTTTAATTCTAACCATTCTCGATTACGAAGATGATCGTTAAGTTGTGTCAAGATATACTCTGCTTTTTGATTAGCACGATCTAAATTAATATTTGTCGCTTTAAATAAATGATAAAGCCTTGCGGATTCTACTCCTTGACGAATTTCTCCGGCGGTAGTAGAAAGCCAACGAATCACTTTAGCTAGAGACAAGGCATCTAAAGGCAACCATTGTTCATTGCCGTATTGTCTTGCTAAATAGACTAAAATTGCTTGGGCATCCGCCAAGATTGTTTCTCCATCTACTAAAAGAGGTACTTGCCCAAAGGGATTTAAAGCTAAAAATTGAGGTTGTTTATGTTCCCCCACCATTAAATCAACTTTAATCCATTCATAAGGTAAATTTAGTAAAGCTAACATTAACTTTACCTTATAGCTATTTCCTGAAAGTTCGTGACCATATAGTTTAATCATCGGTTAATTCTCCTTTTTTAAATATAAGTTATCCCTTAAAAAACAATTCAATTGTAATAATTCACGTTCGAGCGGTAACATAAAAACTATTTCACAGATGAAGTCTTTTTCTGAGGGTAATTTTTTATTTTCTTTTAAATCTGTCTTTTAAACCGAGCGTTCGGTACATTGTTTATAGTTTACCGAACATTTGGTACAATGTCAAGGAGTAATTAAATTTGGTAAAGAAAGAATGGCAAAAGAAACTTATATCCCTTGTTTATTAAAATTGTTTCGACAGTACGGCTATGATGGAGCAACTTTGTCGAAAATCTCCATAGCGACTGGTTTAGGAAAAGCTAGTCTTTATCACCACTTTCCTGGTGGAAAAGATGACATGGTAAAATCAGTGTTAGATTATCTACAACAATGGTTATTGACATATATTCTTCCATCTTTACGGCAACAAGGAGATTGTCAAGATAAGTTAAGATTAATGGGCGATCGCTTATTAGAACTTTATGAAGGAGGAGAACAACCCTGTTTATTTGCTATTTTATTATTAGGGTCAACTCGTGATTTATTTCATGATCAAGTTAAAGCCTTATTTTTAGTTTGGATTGAAGAAATGACTAAAGTATTTATGGAAACAGGAATTGATGAATTATTGGCAAAGGAAAAAGCAGAGGATATAGCAATCTCTATTCAGGGTTCATTAATTTTATCCCAAGCCTTAGATAGTTCTTTCCCTTTTCAAAGAGTCATCAAACAACTTTCAATCTAATTAGGCACTGTATATTTTAAACTAGACAGATGAATAAGTATTATATTAATGACTTACAAGAAAGATATAATCTCAAGACTAGAAAGTCTGATAAAGAATGAAACTGTATATTAATCCGTTATTTGCTTACTTTCTGCTATAAACCACCTTTGTAATTCTTCTTCGGTTATTATACTACTAGCTAGACCTTGAATTATGTTTACTACTTCTTTGGGTAAAACAACCCCTGTAGAATTACCGACGGTAGTTACTTTTAGTTTAAACATTGTCTCATCAAATATTAGTTATAACTAATATTATAATATTTTGCCCAATAAATTATGGCACAAATAGTGATAATTTTGAGAGTAACAAAAAGGCGGAAACTATTATCAGTAATGACTTTAACGCTGATGATAACCGCAACAAAAATGACTGTAAATCATATAATAATCAAGACAATTTTGTAGCGACTCAAGAAGGTGACAAATACTGAAATTTAGTGGGTCTGAGTTTTGCTGAAAATCAGCCCCGTCTATGATCACGGGAACAATCTCCTCAAATTGTTAATCTTTATTAATTAATCATTGACAAAAAAAACAAAGTGTGGTTATCAACACTCTAGGTCAAGATTTTTTTAGATAGAATCCGAGTTAATCGCTGTCAATGAATGGCACAAAAATTCAAATTATATCCCAGCTAGTTATCAAATAAGGAGGTTTTTCAACATGAACAATTATGGGTGACAACTTTAGCAAAAATCAAACCAAGGAGGTTTGCAATCATGAAAATTCAAGGAAAAACTGCTCTGGTTACTGGAGCTTCTCGTGGTATTGGGCGTGCCATCGCAATCGAATTAGCCCAAAATGGCATCCAACGCCTTTTATTAGTAGCTCGTGATGCCACTAGATTAGCTCAATTGGCTACGGAAATCGAAGTAGAAGGGGTAGAAGTGGTAATTATACCTTTGGATCTAACGAAACCCATAGACGTTAATATTGCTGTGGCAAAAGCTTGGCGGGATTATGGACCTATTCATCTGTTGGTAAACTGTGCAGGCATTGTCCATCAAACTCCCTTTTTACAGTCTAAAATGTATCAGATTCACGAAGAAATTTCCCTTAATCTGATGGGAATGTACACCATCACTCGTTTAATGGCACGACGGATGGCAGCCCGACAAGAAGGAACAATTGTCAATGTTTCTAGCTTAATGGGGAAAGTAGCTGCTCCTACCATGTCCACCTATTCCGCCACTAAGTTTGCGATTTTGGGATTTACCCAAGCCTTGCGAGGTGAATTATCGGCTCACAAATTAAACGTAATCAGTTTACTTCCTTCTTTAACCGATACCGATATGTCACGAGGATTAAAATTGTTCTCTTGGGTTAGGGCAACCACTCCTAAAAGAGTAGCGATCTCACTTTTGAGAGGATTGCATAGAGGGGACTCAGAAATCTTAGTGGGATGGCAAAGTTACTTAGCCGTGTGGGGGCAGCGCCTAGCACCTTGGCTATTAGAAAAAATTCTTTTAATAACAGCTCCCCAATGGCAAGAAAAGCCCCAGTTGAGAGGGTAAGGATTGGCTAAAAATTAGACAGGAATTTGGTTGTAGATGTTGGGGCTAGGTTACATATAGAACTATTCCTAGCCTCAACCTAAATTATTCATTAGGTAATTTTGCGGCGGGAGTTTTTTCGGGTGAGGGAAAAATAAGCTCTTGATGCATCTAAGTTGAGGAATGAGGGTAGGGAATAGGGAATAGGCAACAGTTTGAGTTATTTTTTAGAATTAGGAAAAAATGTAAGTTAAATGCGTCGAGTGCTTAGTAGTGATCGCCAAGTAGTAAGATAGAGACATTAGACAGTGTATATTTAAAATTAGACAGATGAACAAGTATTATATTAATGACTTACAAGAAAGATATAATCTCAAGACTAGACAGTCTGTGTACGATGCCGAAGGCACAGCGTAGCTGACCGATTAAAAGCCATAGGAACACAAGTAGAAAAAGAAGGGAATAAAAGCTATGTAACAGAGGGTGTATTGGATAAATTAGACCAACTGCAAGAACATTTAAACTTAGGAGGAAGCATCAAAACCTTTACTCCGACTGTTAAAATAACTGTCCATTCCAAAATAGACAATGAAGATTTTGAGTCCCCAATAGACAGTGTAAGTTCTGGACTAGACAAGGCTAATTTCTCCCTAGACAGTAATATTCAATCTGTACAGTTAAACTTATTTGACAGTCTGATGGGGAGAGTTGAAGAAGTAGTGGGAAGAATGATACCCATTAACCCTATCAGCCATTGGGAGAAATTAGATTTAGCAGTGGAAAGGGGATATATACTCAGCACCAAAGAAGTACAAACTCTACTTGGTACTAAACCATCTGGTACAACATGGACAAGGGGAGCATTCATTTTTACTCGAACTGGAAAGATAGGGAATCAGGCAGGGTGGAAGATTAGTCGGCTTTGAGGTTGAGGAGAAGTTCGATCGACTGTTACTTATCGATCGTATTAGCAGTTTGTCCAAAGAGGATATTTCGGCTTTCTTCGGTGACGGTTGGTTGTTTAAATTGTTCGGCTTGTTGATATGCTTTAATAACCGCTTCTCTTTCTCCCATGCGTTTAAACCATGCCTCCAAATGGGGAAATTCTGTTATATCCTGTTGTTGATTAGCATAGGGTACAATCCAAGGATAACAAGCCATATCAGCGATCGAATACTCCCCTACAATATAATCTTTCCCCTCTAACTGTTTATTTAATACCCCGTATAATCTATTGGTTTCCTTGACATAACGATCGATGGCATAGGGTATTTTTTCGGGCGCGTATAAACCAAAGTGATGATTTTGCCCAGCCATGGGGCCAAGTCCGCCAACTTGCCAGAATAACCACTCTAAGGTTTTAGCATATTGTCGAGTATCATTCGATAGAAATTGACCCGTTTTCTGAGCTAAATAGAGTAAAATTGCCCCTGACTCAAATATACTAATGGATTCTTCCTGATCAGTGGGTTGAGTCTCGATAATGGCAGGAATACGATTATTGGGGGATATTTTCAGGAAATCTGGTTCAAACTGATCTCCCTTACCAATATTGACAGGGATAATTTTGTAATCAAGACTGGTTTCTTCTAAAAAGATAGTAATTTTATGTCCGTTAGGAGTTGTCCAATAGTAAAGTTCGATCATCTGTTACTCTTTATTTATTATAATAGTTTGATTATATTCCAGTATCAGAACAATCTTTTATATGTCGTAGGTGAAGGATTGAATTTGAATACGCTACTATTTCCTTTACTCAAAAGTCGAGTAGTTATTCTTGAAGATTCTTTTTTATTTGCTCCTCTACTATTATTTGATGTACTTTATCTATTATTTTTTGATTTATATTTTGTTTAAAATTAGCTATCATTGATGGTTTAAAGGGTGCAATATTAGTATATTCAGATAATCCAATAAAGTATTGTAAATAAGGATTTTCTTGTATTAGTGCCACAATTCCTTTGTCTGTGGTTTCCATTTTTTTCTTGAGTATTAATGCTCCTAATGCCATCCTAAATGGTTTGACTAATTGATCCTTTTTTTTGCTAAATAATTTACTATTTTCTTTTTCCAATTCTGCCCAAGGTATCAGTTTTGCCATAACTACCCAACGATTATCAGAGGACAATTCTATTCCAGAAGGTGATAAAAAATTTTCCAGTCTAATTTTCTCTTGTTCAGATTTTTGGTACATTGTAATATGTTAAATTAGTTTATTAGTTTAATTACGAAAGACGAATTATAAGTATTAAAAGAAGCAATTAAAGAATATAAAATTTAATCATAATTGCTGAAATACTAGAAAAAATTATTATGTTAATAATGAATAGCAACACCATCTAATGATAGCCAAAGATACCATACTGCTACTGTTCTATAAGGTTGCCATCTTTGGGCTAATGTAATCATTTCTGATGTACTTAAATTACCATAATGTTGTTTGATAATATTTACTAAGCCTATGTCTTTTAATGGTAAAACATCAGGACGTTGTAGGTAGAAGATAAGAAACATTTGAGCCGTCCATTGTCCAATACCTTTAATTTTTGTTAATTGTTTTATTACTTGTTCATCATCCATTTCATGCCATTGTTGGGGAGTTAATATTCCATCTATAAATGCAGAGGCAATATTCCCCAAATATTCTACCTTTTGTCGAGACAGTCCGCACTGTCTTAATTGTGACGGTGAAAGTTCAAGAAAATGATGAGGAGAAATAGCCATTAATTGGGTTGATAATCGATCGTAAATAGTAGTCGCCGCCTTGACAGAAATTTGTTGTCCTATTACTGCTTTGACAAGAGTTTCAAAGGGATTATGATGAGTATGTTGGAGAGGTTGTTGGGGATAAGCGGTTATTAATTGACTGATGATTTTATCTTGTTGATGAAGAAAGCTAACAG
Organism: Geminocystis sp. NIES-3709; assembly: GCF_001548115.1. Lineage (GTDB taxonomy): Bacteria > Cyanobacteriota > Cyanobacteriia > Cyanobacteriales > Cyanobacteriaceae > Geminocystis. Next base: position 16,329 of record NZ_AP014828.1, read on the forward strand.
CTTCTTGCCAATAGGGAGGAGTCACAATTAAATATCTCCTTTATAACTCGATGACCAACCAAATAATTTTCGTAAGCGTTGAGAAGGATTGAATTTAAACACTGTACTATTCCTTTTTCCTTGAATATAAAATGTTCCAAAATTTCTTAAATTCACACTTTCTTTATCTTTTAAACACTCATATATTTCTTCTAAGGTAGCGTTAACAATTTCCTCCACAACCTCATCTTTTTGATTAATTTTTTGGGCAATACGCTTTATTAATTCTTTCTGATTAATAGACATCTTATTCCTTTAAATCAATACCGTATTCTTCTAAATATTGGGTAATACCTGCTTCTAAATCGGCTAACGCATCCTCGATCTTCTCGTATTTATCTTTCCCTTCATAAACTGTTCCCCCTTCATCGTAAGCTATCACAAAAGAGTTGGTATTGTAGTCATAACCGATTTCTATTTTTCCTTGATAGTAAACAAAATCGCTAAGGTTGGGGTATTTTTCTTCAAAACTTTGATTGTTACTCATGATTTCTCAAATACTAAATAATGTTGTTGGGGTAAAAATTCGGCGGTTGTTACCCATTTTAAGCCTACTGCTTCCATTTCTTTCTTTACCTGTTTCTCACTCATTTTATGCACCCCTTTAATCATAATCAAGGGATTTTCTTTTCTATACTCCACTAACACTACTTTTCCTTGTGTTTTTAAGGCTTTTACTATCCCTTCCATCATTTCTCTAGGATAAGCAAATTCATGGTAGGTATCCACCATCAGGGCAAAGTTAATGGATTCTGGAGGTAAATTAGGGGAAGTTTCGCTACCTAACACGGGCAAAACGGGCAAATCAGGGGATTCTTTTGCCAGAAAATCAATAATATCAATCATTTCAGGTTGCACATCCACCGCATAAACTAACCCTTGAGGTACTTTTTGGGCAATGCGAAAACTGAAATATCCTGAACCTGCTCCAATATCTGCTATTCGATCGTTAGCCTGAAGATTTAATGCTTCAATGACTTTACTGGGTTGTTCTTCCGCTTCCCTACTCGGACGCTCTAACCAGAGAAATTCCTGATGCCCCATTACTTTGGCTATTTCCCTACCAAGATAATATTTGCCGATACCATCTCTATTATGTAATGCTCGATATTCATAGTATTGATTATCGGTTGCTTGTACGGGTTCGTAAATAAGAGAAGAAACGATTGATAGTAAGGTAAATATGAGGATAAAGATAACAGAGAGAATGATTTTTAAGTGTTTCATGGATTAGAGATTCAAGGATAATTGATCAAGGGAAATATTACCTTTACCGCCCCGATGATATTCCAAATGACAGCTATTACATAAGGCTACCAGATTTTCTGGTCTATTATCTTCTGGTATTTTGTTCCAGTGGTGTACCTGCAAACAATTACCTCTGGTTGATTTTTCCTTAAAGTCAGCGCCGCATTTACTACACTTCCAATCGGCTTTTTCCTTTACTGCTGTAGCTATATCTCTCCAATCTTTGCTATATCGGCTCATCTTATCATTCCCCAACTCTTTCTGTATTTTAGGGCTTTTTTTAGAGTCTATCTCGTCGATCGATCTTTGATGATGATATAAGACAATCGGTCTTAAAATCTTATATAATCCGTAATACGGGGTTAAAAACTGTCAACGGAAAAATGAAAAAATTTAGTGAAAGTTTTGAGGGTAACAAAAAAGAGGAAAACTCAGAAGAATAAATAATTTAACTGCGATAATGATGGCTACGAAAACCACTCTAAATCATATAATAATCAAGTTAATTCTGTAGCGACTCAAGACGGTGATAAATACTCAAGTTAAGTTAATCATCTAGTAGAATTTGCATACTGAAAAATTAGTCGAGGTTGAGAAATCGATCAACTTAAATTGATTTTCGTTTTTTAGTACTTACCCATTTGTCCCAAAAATCAAAGTTAGTGGAGTTCAGATTGGTTTGTAACCTCACTGATTGCTACGCTACCCTTGAACAAAATACTGTTATTCTTGCCTAAGTCTTATTTTCTAATCACAAACTAAAAACAGCAGATTTGAGTAGTAAGATAGAGACATTAGACAGTGTATATTTTAAATTAGACAGATGAACAAGTATTATATTAATGATTTACAAGAAAGATATAATCTCAAAACTAGACAATCAGTGTACGATGCCGAAGGCACAGCGTAGCTGACCGATTAAAAGCCATAGGAACACAAGTAGAGAAAGAAGGGAATAAAAGTTATGTAACCGAGACTGTATTGGATAAATTAGACCAACTGCAAGAACATTTAAACTTAGGAGGAAGCATCATTTCCTTTACTCCTACTGTTAAAACTACTGTCCATTCCAAAATAGACAATGAAGATTTTGAGTCACCATCACCAATAGACAGTGTAAATTCTGCACTAGACAAAGCTAATTCTTCCCTAGACAATGTAAATTTGACTATAGACAAGGCTAATTCTTCCTTAGACAGTAATATCCAATATGTACAGCTAGACTTATTTGAAAGTCTGATGGAGAGAGTAGAAGAAGTATTGGAAAGAATGATACCGATTAACCCGATCAGTCATTGGGAGAAATTAGATATAGCAGTGGAAAGAGGATATATACTCAGTAGTCAAGAAGTAAAAAACCTAGTGGGTACTAAACCATCTGGTACAACATGGACAAGGGGGGCATTCATTTTTACCCGAACAGGGAAGATAGGTAATCAAGCAGGATGGAAGATTAGTCGGCTTTGAGGAAGACATTGATCGATCGAGCTTGACTTAATATGATTAACTAGCTTTTCTAAAACTGTTATCTTCAATGGGTGCACAGTAACGCCTAATGTGGGATAAACTAATTACTGTTATCGAAACGTTAACCCGTCTTTGCCAAGTAAATTCACTAACCCACTCTCCGTAAGGTAACTATGTCATCGTCATCAATCTGGAAGTACAAGCCTTGGTGGTGTCAACCTTGGTCAATTCTGCTAACAGGAATCGGAATTATTGTAGGAAGTTGGCTGTTGTTTCAACTAATCTGGCTAACAGCTTTGTTTTTCACCTTGATCTGTCTTTGGTGGTTTCTTTTTCTGCTCCTCATTCCCTATTTGTTCACAAGACAACAAACTATTAACATCCCTAAAACCGAATAATCAAGATGCCTCGTCCTGTATCTGTTTACATTTATTTATCTATCCATTTATTTATCCCTCTTTATGTTTATGCGTTAAACTAAGCCAGTTTGTTACTAAACCGACTTAGTTTGACATCGGCTTAGATTGGTGCGCAGGAAATGCCCGATTTGCCAACAAAAGTGGCTTATTTGTCGCCGCTCATGTTAGACTAGCGTCCCTCACAACATGAACGGGCTGGTGGTTTCACCCTCTTTGAAATCTCCCGTTTTAACCCTTCTTTACCGATGGGTGAGCAAGGTTAAATCCTGTTACCCCATTTAGGTTACTTGTGCATACCATTCATGAATTTAATACCCGCATTCATTTTGGCTAGAGGAGTTTGCTTCGTGTAGGTGTTATTAGCAGTCTTTAGATCATGGTGCATCATATAAGCGATCGCTAACTTTTCTTCCTCTGACGCTCCGATATCACGGGTATAGGTAATAAAAATGGTTCTAAGTTTGTGAGGATATAAGGGGTATTTTGTCTTAGTATTGAAAATACCTGAAAAAAAATGACCGAGTTTAACCAAGTTTTTTGAAGTTGCACTTCGTTGCACCAACCTTCTATTTACGCCAATTACCACTTCTGTTAAAAATTTATTTGTCCAAAGTCCAGTAACTAATTAGTGATATAAATATATTGGCGAATGTAAAACAACCTATGAAAATTTTTAGTTACTTATTTATCGTATTCATTGCTGTACTATTTATTTTCCTATCTCCTAATAATGCTTTAGCTGGAAACATAACAACTATTACCGTTGATGTGGAAAAAACAAAAGCAGGAGAACAAAACTGGGATGTAAAAGGAGGTGCTCCTGATATTGCCTTATGTATATCTCATTCCTTAGTTGGTACTTTATGTTTACCTGAAGGGGATGATATAGATTTATTGAGGTTAGCTGAATGTAAAGATTCCTATCATTGTCGTTTTAGCGTTGAAACTCCAGATCGTAATTTCAAACTTTCAGTTATCGATGTTGATTTTCTACTCAATGATTTAATTGGTACAGGACATTGTGGAAGAAGACAAACTTGTACTGTGGGACAAGCTATAGTGAAAGTAGATTAGATTTGCAAATATCGATTGATCGAACAGAGTACATGAAGACATCGTGAATAAACAAATGTGGGATGGACAATATAGTGAAAATATGAGACTGAGATTGGGAAACGGCACGATCGAGCAAAACCTGTTACCTAAAACGTGAAACTTACCTCAATCCGATATTTTTATTATCGAACTGAGGTTTGATATTAGAGAAAGGATAATTTAAAGATCAATAGCAGCAAGTAAGAAAGAATTGATACTCTTGCTTTTACTAGCCTGACTCTGATGGTTGTAAATAGTATTAAATGTATTTATACCATGGCGCATACGGTGAGCCGCCGATGCTTTGACATTTTCCCCTGCGTCCTCACATTCATTGATATAGGTAGCGAAGATGTGCCGTAACTGGTGTGGGTTTACTTCCACTTCCGCTTTTCTCTTAAAGAAACTTTTGAACATACCATAAACTGAATTAACTTTGTGTTCGTCTCCTTTTTTCTCCCGTACAAAGAAAGTCTGAGTATCACCTTTGACTAAATATTGTCTGTATGTACCCCACCAAAGATTGAGATAGTCATAAACACAAGTACCATCCTTAAACTCTTTGTTAAATAAAGCATCTTGGTAATGCTCATTGCCGTTTTTGTGGTCTTCGGGATTTAAGACAATGAAATACATCCCTTGATTATTTTTATAGTCAAAAGGATCTAACTCTCGGAAATATTCTAGCTCATCCACTGTACCAAACTTAAGAGTTTTGCCGAAAGTAAGTTCTCTGAGTGTTCTCTGACGTTCAGGGGGGTAAATAGTAAGCAACATCAACATCAGGAATTTTTGTAAACTCTTCGCTCTTTGAATATTGTCTTTTGGAGTTTTCTTTAAGTATTGCTTATTGTTATTTGTAACTAATTTTTCATAATATTCATGGTCAAAATCGGCTTTGAGGGATTTCATAACTTCGATAACCTCCGAATGGGTTAACATAATCGGCTTTACCTTCCTTCCCTCCATCGTTTCAGCACATCGAGTTCTCAATACTCTTAAAGCACAGATGACTTCAATATCCTCGTAATTACTATATCTACGCTTATTAGTAATCCCTTTATAATAAAACTTGCTCAGGGCAATGAGACTATCAATATATTTTTGAGCAGTACCAGCCGAAGTGATACCATAGTCGTCAAAAAAGTTTTCTAGCCATTCAAGACATTTATCAGTTTGATCGATCGCTTCATCTCGTTTTTCCCCTTCTTTGATATATCTTTCCTCTGGGGTTTGGCATTTTCTGACTCTGGTATCAACTATCGGGATAATAGAATTGAGGCTTATATCTTCAATGGTTAAATTCTGGTTCTGTAAGTATTCCCATCCTAGTAAGCGATAGTATAATTGTTGAATACTACCAATAGTTATATCCCGTCTTGTTTTTTCCAGAAACGCAAGGGTATCATTAAATTCGGTTTCTAGTCTTTCCAATTCACTATTAATAATAAATTGTATTTCCTTTTCACTTCGTTCAGGGTATTTTTTCTTTAAACGATCTTGGAGGCTAATTTTATCAATATGAATCGTTTTCTTGCCAGTGGAAGGTTTTTTACGTTGCTTAACCTGTTCTTGAACATAGCCTTTTTTGATAACTGGTTGAAGGGGAGAATATGCCTGTAATAAAACTTGAGGTTCAATAGCAGGAGTATTTAGTTGTTCTTTAATGTAATTTAATACTTTACAAAAATAGCTTTTCCTTTTACTATCAACCTTACCCTTAACTAAAATTGAACCTTTCTCAAAACATTGCACAGCGTCATCAAAATCAAAATTTTCGTCAATGATGATTTTGTCTAAAATGTTTTCCATCCTTGCCATAACCTTCTTCGTCGCACGATTTTGTGCCGTTTTTTTTCCTTCTATACCTCTGGGATATTCGCAGAGAGAAACAGACTTAATATTAGCCCCTTGCTTGGGATTATCAGTACAGCATTTTTGTAACCAAGAAAGCATACTATTTGCCGTAGGGTTCGTATTAATAAATTTGATGGTCATTATTTTTACCTCTAGTTAATGTTCGTAAACTGGGTATTCCTTTAAATATAAGGGACACCTTCTTTTCTTGTCTCTATTATATACGATTAATTACTTTATATAAAATAGAACTTCATCTAGGTTCTTGCTTATATTTTCAAGAAAACTTAAAAATAGTAAAATCCTATAACTATTTAATAGCAATACTTTTACGGCTTTTTATCAGTCAAGTATTGCTATTAAGTCGTATAAAAGCTCAAAATTGACTCGTAGGAGTTCGTAAAGTAGAGCTAATGTACGTTAGTTGAGGTTTACTATTGATGATGGACATAGAAAGTTCGTATAAAATAATTTAATTTCTACGAGTCTGTTTTGCCCTCGTTTTTGATCAGATGAGAAAGTCCATACCTGTCCATCAAAATCAAATCGATGAGGGTTGATGCACTAATATTCAGTTGTTTGGCTTCCTCTAATAGTTTTTGATAATTAGAAGGCAAAATCGTCCAGTTGCACCGTTTGGTTTTACCTTCAATAAAATTAAGCATGGGTTGCCCTTTCTTACATTTAATGGCTCGTCGTTGCAATATTTCTGCCTGTTGCTCAATGCTTTTCATGGCTATTTTTATAAACTTTTTTCACCTCTAATTTTCCCATATTGCCTTGTTCGCCAAAAAATCATGACCTTGAAAAAGACTAGACATTATGTATAGAATTTTGTTAGCGCTTTAGTTTAAAATAATCTCTATACTATAGATAGACATTTATGATGAAGAAGGATAAATTAATTACCATCAGAGTTAACGAACAGATTAGAGATAAATTTAATCAATGGTGTAATGAACAAGGATTATCAGTTAGTGAATTTCTTTCTAATATCATTGAAGACTGTGCTAATGGTAGCTATGAAATGTCTAGCAATAATAAGGATAAGAGTAATAAAATTGCTAGACAAAAACTGATAGCTTTAGAGGCAAAAATAGAGCAATTATCTAGCCAAGTTGCTAGTTTTACATCTATGACACAAGAGGGGGTAGTAACAGAGAGAATAGGGGTGTTAGAAGAGCAAATTAACACTATCCTCAACAATGCTCAAGGTACATCAATTCCTATAGACAATCAACTAGATACAAAGGACTTAGATGCTTTAATACAAAGTAAAATTGATTCTATTTTCGACTTTAATAGTCTATTAGAAAAGATAGACAATAAGCTAGATAAAGATGAATTGGAAGTCTTAATACGAAGCCAAATTAATTCAGTTTTTGATGTAGATAGTCTATCTAAAAAACTAGACAATAAGCTAGATAAAAATGAATTGGAAGTCTTAATACGAAGCCAAATTAATTCAGTTTTTGATGTAGATAGTCTATCTCAAAAGCTAGACGATAAACTAGACAAAGATGAATTGGAAGCCTTAATACGAAGCCAAATTAATTCAGTTTTTGATTTAGATAGTCTATTTGAAAAGATAGACAATAAGCTAGATAAAAATGAATTAGAAGCATTAATACAAAATCAAGTTGATTCTATTTTTAGTGAAAGTAATTTATTAAAACAGATATATGATAAGCTAGACGATCGACTAGACAACCAGAAAGTTGAAACTTTAGTGGAAAGTTTAATTAATTCTACTTTTAACCAAGATAGTCTATTTAAAATGATAGACACAAAAATAGACAATAAATGGGCGGACTTACATAATCAGATTATGAAGTTATCTACAGCTACAGAAAATAATAATCTAGCTATACCGATAGATAAAAATATAGACAAAGATACTGTAAAATCACCCCTAGACTTGGCGCTAGAGGAACCCTTAGAAAATAAGTATATAAAATCTAATGAGGTGGAAGCTCAAGTTGTTTTGAAGGAAGATAACGATCGTAGTATTAAGAGTGAAGAGCAAAAGGTTGAATTGAAACCTCTAACACCTGAGTTTTTAGCTTTACCAACGGGTAAGTTAACTGCCACTCAAATATTAAAAACTCTAAAGATTAAGGATACAGGTTATCTCTCAACAGTAGCGTTGAGGGGACTACAACCAAATTTTGAAGGTTTTTGGGATTATTTAGAATACGATACCAGTAAGAAGAGAACAGTTTGGATGAAACGAAAATAACTAAACTCATGACGGGGATGACGGGGGAAAATTAACTTCTATTGTAACCTTAATGATTAGCTACAAGGCGTTAAACTAAGCCCGTTTGTTACCAAACCGACTTAGTTTAACGCCAACTCGGCAATGTTTCTTCAGTCTGTAGTTTATTTAGTTATCTAAATGCTCTTAATGAAGTATTCTGTTGATTAAATCAGTTATGTAGTATTTAGTTTTGTTAAAAGAGATTTCCGGAAACCTAATGAGAATAAACGTTTCAATCGTAAATGTCATGGTTTCTTGATATGAGTGTCCGATTTCGCGCGTATCTGATACTGTTGGCGAAAGTAATCATTATGGTAATTAAGCGTAATCCGAGAAGATTGTTTAGTACATAAATTCTAGATAAGGAAGTAAAGAGACACCCAAGTAATACATGGAAAAGTGGGATATGATCAAAGAAATTAAGAAGGAATAGAGAGGTGAACAAATGTCTCTGAATCCACAACCAATCCCACCAGTTCCCGAAGATACATATAAGGTAGCTCAAGCAGCATTTCCCAAGGGTAATCTTTATCTACGCCTACGAGATGAATTAGGAGTGTTTTATACCGATTGCGATTTTGACAATCTTTATTCTCTATATGGTCAACCAGGATACTCCCCTTGGAGATTAGCAATGGTTTTGATAATGCAATTTTTGGAAAATCTCTCAGATCGACAAGCAGCAGAAGCAGTCAGAGGACGTATTGACTGGAAATATGCTCTCTCTTTAGATTTAACTGATCCTGGTTTTGATTTTACAATTTTGAGTGAGTTTCGTGAACGTCTAATCACGGAAGTTGAGGAACAAAAATTACTCAATAAGATGTTAGAAAAATTTCAAGAAAAAAGATTAGTTTGTGGCAAAGGAAAACAACGTACTGATTCAACCCATATATTGGCAAAGGTTCGGGAACTGACGAGACTGGAAAGTTTGATAGAAACGGTACGCTATGCCTTAAATACTTTAGCAGAAGTAGCTCCTGATTGGTTGGAAGCAAATCTTCAAAGTGAATGGTGTGATCGTTATGGAAAAAGAGCTGAAAATACTCGCTTACCGAGTAAAAAAGACGAACGGAATGCTTTAGCAGTAACGGTTGGCAAAGATGGATTTGATTTACTTTCTGCCATATATTCAGAAACAGCATCAATGGAATTACGTAGTCTTAAAGCCATAGAAATAATGCGTCAAATTTGGCTACAACAATATTATGCACCAACGGACAAAATTCAATTAAGAAACGAAAAAGATGGTCCACCTTCAGCCATCAGAATCCGTTCCCCTTATGAAATAGAGGCTCGGAATAGCACTAAACGTAGTACTAATTGGACAGGCTATAAAGTCCATCTAACGGAGACTTGTGACGAGAATCTACCTCATCTGATTACCAATGTGGAAACCACCGTTGCCACGACTCAAGATCAACAAGTGGTGACATCAATTCATCAATCCTTAGCAGAACAAAACTTAGAACCAAATCGGCATTTAGTAGATCAAGGATATACCAGCACCCGTTTAATTACACAGAGTCAGAACGACTATCAAATTGACTTATATGGACCTGTAGCAAAGAGTGGAGGATGGCAAGCTCAAACCGAATTTGGTTTTGATTTATCTCATTTCCAAATAGATTGAGATAATCGACAAGTATATTGTCCACAAGGGAAAAAAAGTCGCTCATGGAAAAAAGGAAAAGATAAACAGGGAAATCCCACTGTTCGTGTTGAGTTTCGACAAAATGAATGTAAAAATTGTCCAGTTCGGTCTTTGTGTACACGTGCGCCCGTACATGCTAGAGGTCTAACTTTACTACCACAACCTGAATATGAAGCTCGACAAAAAGCAATAAAAAGACAAGAAACTGAAGAATTTAAAAAACAGTATAAACTTCGTTCTGGGATTGAGGGAACTCTGAATCAAGGTATTAGGGGATTTGGGCTTCGTCAAAATCGTTACATTGGATTAGCTAAATCTCATTTACAGCATATTTTAACCGCTACAGCGATGAATCTTCTGCGAGTCTTTAATTGGTTAGAAAATATTCCTTTAGCTAAAACAAGATCTTCATCCTTTTCTCGTTTTGTCTATTCCCTTAGCTCCAAGTAATACATGGATTTTTTGACCTCTACTTGGAAGATAATATAATTAGTTCAATCAATCTGTTTAAATTTTTTTGAACAAGCTTGTATTTAGGAGCTTGTTTGCCTAATGCCAATTCAGCGAGAACCTGATGAACTTTTTGATTTAATTCATCTTGATTAAGCGTTATATTCGTTTTTAATATCGGTTTTTGGGGATAAAAATCCGGAAAATTTCCCTGATTTTGTTTGACTAAGTTTTCCAATAAATCGGCTCTTGATAATTCATATCGTTCTGCCGCAAATCCCAATGCTTTCCAAGTTGCATCAGTTAATCTCAGAGAACGAACTCGACGATAATCTTGATCTTTGAGGGTAAATTTCCCTTGTATATCTCGTTTGCGTTTCATTTTGCGGTTCTCTCCACGTGATACATGGAATTAGTTTAACATCATCTCCCATGTATTACATGACTGAAGATTTTGAGATGGGAAAATGTTAGCGAACATTATTAAACAACTATTTTTCATGTCTTTAGATGATGTGAAAAATCAAAAGTTTAGTATAAACGTTTTAAGACTTAGCCTTTTGTAATATTATTTAGTCTTTTCTGATTACTTTCGCCAACAGTATCCGTATCTCGGCTTCCCCCCGTTATGTAACAAACTATTCCAATAATTCATTCAATAATCCTTAGTATTATAAAATTAGAAAGTAGCTTAAATCTTAGTTTACCTGAGTTCGATCGAGCAAAATATTATCTTGAAGAATAATATTATATTGAAAAGTTATATATTGTTATTTAGGGGAAATTTATTTGAATCATAAATTGGCTTAATAGATAAAAAATAAAAGATATTTTCACAACTAAATAACACGATGTCGGAAATAAACAAACAAGCTGGAAAATACGATGCGGTTATCAGCACACAACCTCAAACCCCTATGTTTCCGCCAAATCCAGATACTTTAACCCTTTTTTCTTCTCCTCTGGGTGACATTCAAATTGATTTAAGATATTCAAGCAGAGCTAACTTTTGCTTTGGTGGGAGGTTAGTGCCGAACAGATGGCCATTGTTGTCTTTTCCTTCCTCTTTAGTGTTGTAAAGGAACAATCCCTCGTTCTTTAAGCCGATATGTTCTGGATCGAACTCATTTGTTCCAGTTTGGAAGGTTGTCGGGCGTTTCTCAGGTTTAGAAAGCACGTCCCAAAGTGTTGGAACCGAACCGTTGTGAAAATATGGGGACGAGGCGAAGATTCCTTCCATTGGAGGTGCCCAATAGACCGCTCCGCTTTTGTTCCATTTATCTTTGGGGGAAGCACTGGAGTATTCCCCTTCTTTTGTAAGGGCAAACTCATTCGGTCTTCCTCTCGAATCGTGTTTCAGGTAATTCCCTGTTACCTCTTCTCCAAATTTTTCCTCTAGCTGTCCTTGGCGAAGTTCCAAGATTTTGTTTGAAACATTCAGAAGTCCTTCTGCACGTTTACTGGCATCCTTCTGGAATTGTTGGTAAGCAATGGGGTCTGTTCCTACGTCGAAAGCCAGACGCTTTTTAAATTTTATGCCGAGGGAATTCGGTGGTTCGTAGGTTCGTGTATGGCACTGGGCGCAGTTCTGTTCAAACAGAACTTTGCCTTGAGCAATCAATTTTTGGTCGAGCTGTCCCAAAGCAGATTCCGGCCACTTTGGAGTCCGAAGGCGTTCTAGGGAATCTTGAATTTCTTCGATATTATCGAAATCAATAGATGCCAGAACCGCCTTCTCTTTAAGAGCCTCAATCATCTTCGGTGGACGCACCGCTGAAGTAGAAATAGACTGAATCCAGTTTCGTGGTCCTGGGTGGTGAATTTCAGCAAACCACTGAGCCCAGGTATCTTTAGGAGAGAACCACACTGGTGGGTAGTTAACAGCCCCTTCCAACCGAACCGGTAATGGTAGCTCGCCGCCGGGTTTAATTAGCCCTTTGTGCCTCATCCACCCGAGAATTCCCACGTTATTGTAGTAACCTTGCGTTAGGGCGTTCAGATTACCAGGACCAGAGTCGGCCTCTGGAATTTTCATCCCATTAATGATCTCTCTGGTAAAAATAAAGGGACCGGTGAACTCGCGTATTTCGTCTCGCAGGCTGTCGATATCCTGCTGCTCTGGAGCCCTTTGCAAGACCGCCGTTGCGAATGTTTCCATCAAGACATCATCATCTAATAAAGCTAAGAACGAGTCGTACAAGTCTTCCTGAAAACGGGGAAAGTCCACCAGACTGGGACCTCCGTGGACTGGAAATATCCACTCTGAGTCGTAGCTAGAACTATCAATTTTACTATAAGTTAATTGTCGTGTATGGCAGGCCGCACAAGTGACCCCAAGGTAGGGGCGATCGCCAAACTTTACTGGTCGTTTATCGATGGCAAACCCGACCGGCAGTTGGTAGGGGTTAAGTTCCGATTTGTTACTTGGAATAAAGCCGTATTCTGAGCTTAACTTATCGATGAATTTCGAGTCGGGAGCCTTTGGATCGGGAAGGTTGAGTACGAACTCAAGAGGAGCAAGGTTTGTTCCTTCAGAAGCATGGTTGTAAAATTGAACTTCCTGCTCCGACCAACCCTGGTTCAGTTCAGCGACCTGTGGCTTCACATTTGCAAATGCCTCGCTGTAGATAAGGCACAGAGAAAGTCCAAAGATAAAAAAACATTGGAAGATTTTGTAAAACATTTAAAGCATTACACAATAATTATTTTGAATATTATTTTTTAAAATTTTATCAGACTAATCTTAGCTATCACTACTAGCTGCTTGATATACTATAGGAAATACTCCTAAGGATTTATCGAGAGAAAATCCTGAAATTGTTGCAGTTATTTTCCAGAGATTACTAAAATCAAAAGGATTGTGGTGCAGACTTTGCCATGTAAAGTATTCAGAAGGTATGATATCAATCTCTGTCCATGTTTTGCCAGCATCAGTTGTTTTAAAAAAGAATTGGACATTTTCTCCTTCTGTATTAAATGTTTTTCCAATGACAATACCTTCTTTTTCTGATTTAAAGCGCAATCCTTGAGCTTCTGTAAAAGAAGCAATGCCACCTTTAGCCGTAATTGCTTCATGAATTATTGAAGATTCTTGCCATGTTTCTCCAAAATCATTGGTCTGATATAAAGTTGGAAATGTTCCCGCAACTTGCCATTGTGTGATAAACCAACCCTGAGTTTCATTGGGAAAAAATATTTCTTCTTTCACTAACGATCCTTGTGTTGCATCTAGAGTTAAATGCCAATTATTCCCCCCGTCAGACGTTTTAAGCACGACTGTGTGAGTTCGCATTAAACTAGAGGAGAGAGGAGCTTTTTCTGCAAAGACGACAAATAGCAACGCTGAACTTGGATTAAAACTAATCAATTCTAAGTTATCGATAATTGCTATAGCAGAGTCAGGATTATCCGTTGGGAAATCGGGGTTAATCGCCGCTTGAACAAGAATTTCATTTAAATTAGACATGGTTACTCTCTACAATTTAAGAAATCTTTTGGGTGCAACTGTTGCACCCAGATAACAAAACAGAATTACTTGATAAATCGTACATGAAGATGATCATCATGCCCCGGCCAAGGTTGAACCCCTTGAACTTTTTTATCATTGAAAAGAATCACTTTGACTCTGAGAATTGGATTACTTAAAATGGTGTTCACTAACGCTTGGGTTCGAGTACGAGAATAGCTAGGACTGAGAAAGGTGATACCAGTTCTTGCACCATCTGTTCTTAATAGGCGAAAATCAACATCTAATCCCGTTTGATGACTGCTATGGGGCGGTACGGGACCACCTCCTTGCTTGCTGATGTTTCCTACGCCAATGACAGGACCAGTACGATGACTTGCAAACCATAATTCACCAATTTTTTTGATTGCTTCGATGGTTTCAGTTAAGCCAAATTGCTTCTCACGGAATTTGGCATAACTGTAGTAACCCGTTCCCTTGATAGGGAGTTGAGTATCGACTGCGGGAAAAGGAACAGCTTCTAAGTCCTCAAGACTTTCCTCATCTAGGGGAGAAAAACAGGGAGTATCTTTCAACTCAATAGGGGTTTCATTATCAACAGTTTCCACGTCAGCAAGATTTGGGAAAATGATGACGGAAGATTCTGCACTATCAAGTAGATTGGATGCTCGGCGAATTGTGCCAATGGAGACACCAAAATTAGCCCCAGAAAATCCTGAACATCCTCCATTTGTATGTACACCAACTACATTACCGTTTTTTTCTGCCAGAATTGGAGAACCGGATGAACCTCCTTGCGTGTCAATGTCATCATAGGAAATCTGACCGCTTTTATTGTCGGTTAAAGGACCAGCTTCAATTTTCTTTGGATTACCATTAGGATGTTGAATGACGCATAACATGGAGCCTGGATGAGTCAAGTCTTGTGAAGACAAATTTAATGTTCCATACTTCTCTGAGGGCGATTCTCCTGCTTCGTTTCGACCTAATTGAATAATTGCGTAATCTAGCCTATCTTCTCGGTATTCTAGAAGATTAATGATCGGAAAGCGATCGTCAGGACGGGGTTTGTCAGTAGTAGGATCGATCTGAAAGTTAAAATTTACGTGCATTAATGTCGCAATTTCTGAAGAAGAAATTACTTTATTATTACGAGATGGTCTTTGCCATCCACCGCCAGTTTGATCGAAACAATGCCCTGCTGTTAAAAATTTATCCCCTTCAATTAAACATCCCGTACACCAGCGTTTTCCTTCAACATTTCCGGGATCTTCTCCTTCTTTACTAAAAAGATCGGCAATATTCTCTTGCCATTGTAATTGACCAACTGGGGGAGAAAATTGATCGACAAAATTCTTTGTAACACCTAGAGTTCCATCATATTTTTCAACATCTTGGCCATCATCCTTGTGACCACATATTGACTCACTAACTTGTGTAATCAATATATCTAGTTCTTCAACTTGATCCATTAATCCGTCTCTTTGTTGAACTAAATCATCGCGAGTCTCTACACTATGCTCTAATTCAGAACTGTCTTTTTTAGGGGGAAAAGGAAGGCTATTGCGTTTTTCAAACATATTTGGTCTCCATTTTTTGGTAATAAGGACAAAATCAAACTTGACTACGGACAACCCAAAGATTCTTCTTCAAAGATTTGGGTATCATCTAGGACTTTAACCATAACCGTAGCGGCTGCATTGGATGTTCCTGCGGTTGCGACTAATATGGTTTGTCCCTCTTCTTCAGCTAAGGATGCGATACAACTTTGCCAGTTTCCTTCTTCATTCTTAATTGCTTGAGGGATAAGAGAAACAACTCGCTCCCAAGCAATATCAAGGGGAATGGTTGCGTGTCCTTTTTCATCCAAAGAGAAAGAAATGCTGTAAGTTATCAAGTTGAGATGGGGTGTAATCTCCATTTCAACTTGTGAGATAGAAGAATTTAAAGTAACTTCCGTTTCTCCGCTTCCTAATGCTTCTGGCGAACCGACAAACTCTAAACTTCCTCCCATGATAATTTCTACTTCAGACCGGGTATAACCGGGATCCCAATGAGTATTTTCAGGTACTTGGGAATGTCCATAATGTCCTCCTGTTTTGTCCCAATTGTTAGCATTACGATTATGTCCTCCTGGATCTCTTGTGCCAACTTTGGGAAAACCATTCGGCCATTTTTGAGGAACACTATGAGTTTGTTCAATCCAGCGACATAATTTAGCGACATTTTTAAGGGTTGCTGAATTTTTAGGTTTACCCGCAAAACCAACCACCTCAATTTGAATCGCTGAATCTCGGTTAGTTTGAACACCACCCGGCGGATTGGCTAAAGAACGAGCAGAAACACTAGTGTCAATGTGTTGATAAATTGTTATAGGATCAACGGTAAAATGCGGATCAGATTTATTTGCTTTATACGCTCCCATTGCACCGGAGGCTGTTGAACCTTCAGTGGTGTGATGAACAATCTTAAAAGGACCTCCTGAATAAGCTCCGACTCCTCCAGTAATGGGTTTCCATGTTGCGAAAGGACATTTAGCCATAAGTACCTCGAAAAATGAATTAAGGTTGAATTTGAACACAGGGAAGCGTCTGAGTTAATTCTTGTAATCTTCCCCAAAAATATTGCGTGGATTTGCTTTCTGCACCATAGCGATCACCTAAACTTTTAGCTTTTTCTGCCGCTTGTTTTCCGGCTAAAGCGTGTTGTTGATCACAATCACAAGGTGCTAAATCATAGGCTTTTTGATAATAAGCGATCGCTTCTAGAAAATTCCCTGCTGTTTCTGCTTGAAAAGCCAAGCGAAAATAACGATCTAGTTCTGTTTCTTGAGGTTTTGGCTCTTCACTGGGATTGAGAAATCGGGTAGAACCCTCACAAGAATTCGGGGAAAAAGTTTGGACAAGTTGGGAAGGCTTAAGTGCAGGAAACTGTTCACTATTTGGTAATCCGCAACCCATCAAAAAGCAAAAATCTAAGACAAGAATCAACCCAAAATAAGGGAAAGACATCGAATTTAACTACTCATAATTTGCATCAAGGTTAGTTCTTCAATCCCTAACAATTCTTGTGCTAATTCTGGATTCTCTGAAGATTCTGCAATAACTTCTTCAAAAGCAACAGATTCAGCATTAAGCTTAGATAACCAAGCGTTAGCTAAATTCTTGATTTCTTTTGCTTTATCATCCCCATTGATCACTCGTCGGACCTTCAAAAAATCTGTTTGATTGCCATTGACATAAGTTCCTAATTTTTTACCTGTAAATTCTCCAAGTAATATTCCATCAACTAGGATAAATAAAGCAATATTAGGTTCCATCACTTTATCGGGATTAGATACTAAATCAGTTCCTAATTTTCGAGTATATTTTTCATAGTTATACTTCCAAGTTAATTGGACATATCCTCGCCCATAATAGGGAAAATAAGATTTAGTTCTCAGATGTGCCATTTGTCGGGAACGAGGCTTGATGAAAAATGCTTCTTCAACAGGTTTAAAGCTAAAAGCTGTTTCATGTTCCACTGTTGCTAACACATAGGCAATTTGCGTGTTCAGCAACAATCCTCGGCGTTTACATTCGTGGATAATTGCTTTTTGTGTTCCTTGCTTGGTGCTAAAATCGTGAGTTGCTTTTCCTGTAGATGCTTGAAGATTTAATAAAAATTGTGCGGTTGTTGGACCGAGAATATCTCCTCCTGAAATAGCAAAGGCTTCCTTAAAATCTCTTAACGCTTCTCGCGTAATTTTTCCATAAAGTCCATCGATCGTAAAATGATAAAAATTATTAACTTTGAGAATCGTTTGAATTTCTCGACAGAGTTGCTCATCAAATGCTAATTGCGATGTCCCGATATCCCCATAGGGAACTTGAAGTTGATTGTTGATAACATCCTTAAGAGTAGTCACGGGTTTTACCTCGAAGTAAATAAGAGTAAAAAGTTAAGTTACAGGGGTTACGGCATTCGAGTGGCACAATAAACTCCTTATATAATGAAGAAGATAAAATGAAGAAGATAAAATATTATTTTTTTTGCGATGTCTAACTTGGAATTAGGGGACGGATTACCTGATTAAATGCCCCCGCCACTCGTCGATATCCGCTATTTTTAAGGTGCAGTTCATTCTGCCAATCAGAATCCGAAATTAACGATCGTAGATCAACATAGTGTAACCGAGAATCGGTTGCTGCAAACTGTTCCAACATAGAATTAAAGTCATCAATTAGATCTCGCATGATCTGCTGTTGTTCAGTGCGTTGTTCATAGCCTTTAGCGACAAGGGCAGGTCTGAGCCAAGGTCCGACAAACGAAAATCCTAGGAGACGAATCACGGCTCGCCCATCAGGAATTGGATATCCATAGCCATGCACAACGATATGAATGTTTGCGTCTTTTTTCCAGATTTCATTGGAAATAAACCTAAAAATCTGTAAAAAGTAGTCTTTGAGCATAAAGCGGGTGTAGTCTGATCGCAGTGGCGGCAACCCTGAAATTTTGTGATTCAGAAAACTCAAGAGTTCATCCCCAGCAATATCGTTGCCACCCCCAGAGAGGAGGACAACCGGAGGGCGATGTTTCTCGATCGCTGCTAGAGTTTCTTCCAAGGGAGAACGATCACGTTGCCACCGCCTTTGATCAAACGTCGTTCCCCAAGCCATGTTATCCAGGGTATCCCCAGCTTTAGAAACGTTATAAATCTTATAGTTAAAAAAATGTTTTAAGCAGGCGATTATATCGAGTCCAGCCGGAGCATAGTCGAACCATGAATCTCCCTCGGCAACTAATATAGGTTCCGTACTAGTCGTTTCCAGAGAAAACTCTAGAGTATTCGCATCAAGTTCACTCATCATCTGAGCAATTTCTTCTGGGTTTAGTCGATCAAGTTGTTCATCAGAGTAGTTCTGTAGAGAGGTGCTACGCTCAGTGATTGCTGGAATTGTTAGAGTGACAGGCGTTTCGACTGTTGGGCGTGGAACTGTTCCCGGTCGATTTTGGATTACCGTCTCAAAAATATCAATGCGATGTCGATTCGGATCTGCCGATAGTTTTGATCGGACATCCTGCACAATGCTACTGATTCTCACCCCTTCGTTGGCTTTCCAAGCGATTCGCTCCGCGTTTTCGGGTCGTCCATCGAACACTTGACCATCAATCATCAGAATTTGCCCCTGGAGATTTCGTTGAGGAACCCCAGAATGATGTAAAGCAGCTAGTACCCACTGCATATTACATACGGGTGAACCAGAGGCTCCACGCTCGGTATCGGCAGCATAATGTAAGAAATCATCAATGACATCGGTGATGTTGTTATTCCGAATGGCAATTTGCTGGGGTTCTCCAGCAGGATGCTGAATCACGTTCACAGGCTCACCAATCAAGACTTTACCGGACTCAGCAATCAAGGGAATAAAGCCTCGATCACTCAAAGGCAAGCCTTCGTCGGACTGGGGAGCAACGGCGACAAACGCATAGTCTAACCGCTGGTCATTCAGGAAGAATTGCCTTGGTCTGAAGCGATGGATAATGGTAGGTCGAGTTGTACCATCCTGACGTTCATAAAAGTCAAATTCAACAAAGCTATCGGCTGCAATATCAGCGGTTTCGAGCACATGATGATTGGTGAGGAGGAGTTCTGGAGAAACGAGAAACCCAGTGCCATAGCCAATTGTACGACCCTGTTGTCGCAGGGTAATTCGACCCACCGAGCGAGCCACAGCAGTCCCGATCGGCAAGAACCTACTAGAAACTAAATCATCTTCTTCGATGATGCGTTCTAAGAGGCTAACCTCTTCCCCCTGTTTCACAGCTGACTGAATTGGCTGTGTTACCATCTCGGTTGCAATCAATTTGCTAGCGAGTTCCTGGAGTTCAAGGTCGATAAGTCGTTTCATCACGCGCTTAGGCGTTTCAACCTGCCGCCAGTCTCCACCAACTTTTAAATTTGCCTCATTCTGGCTTCTGTTGCTGCTATGATCTGCATAGCGTTGCTCGGTAGCAGCTATTTGCTTTTCAAAACTTGATTGGGACATATATCTTTCCAAGAATTTTGGTTACGGACGGGAAAACTATCAGACAATCTGGAAATCTTCAACAAGAGAATCCTATGCAAAGTAGTCCAGCTAGTATTTACGATGTCAATGCAACAATCCTCGCTTGGCCGATACGAGGAATCAAGATTAGTCAGTCCGCTTTTTAACGACTCCAGATATCATAAGCGATACTCAGAGCGAAATTGGTGGTAATCTATCTCGAGTGACATGGAACAAACCTCTCTTTCTAAATAAGTTTGAGAATCAGAAACGTGAAATAAACTCTTGATTATGAAGCCTAACTTATAATCATATTACAAGTGTTATATAATACTTTTTTAAAACAAATATTACCGCAAATGCAGCATTAGTTATAAATTTGTTAGATACAATTTAACTGAAAAACCATTACCTCGATATTTTCCTTAACATATATTAATATTTGTTGTAAAATACATATACTATATAAAACACTTTTCAGTTATGCTATTTATCGCTTAGAGGTTTTACCTATGTTTCCGCCCAGACAAAGCCACAAACAGAATCCCACCTCAGTTCGACAGAAGAAAATATCCAAGTAGTTGAGATCAAATGGTTTTTAGTTTACCGTGTGATTTATGTCAAACGAATTTATAAGCAATGTTGCATTTGCTCTATATCCATGAGTAATCTTTCTGACTCTCCTTCGCCCACTGAAACTTCCCTGAAACCGTCTCCAAGCCAGACCACTCAAGAGAGAATTGTGTCGAACGAGCAATCTGACTCCCGAAATAGGGAGAGAATTACCTTGGGAGTTCTTATTACTTCGATAGCGTCTGTATTTCTTCTGTCAGTTTCAGTAATCTTGAATGCGGCCGACAGAGATGATTCTTCAAAAAAAGTAATGGATTCAAGGCTCCCTTTGTATGGAACTTGGATAGGCACTATTCTGGCATTTTATTTTTCACGCAATGCCTTTGAAGCTGCGTCAAGTGCCACTGCTTGGAATGCTGCTGTATTTCAGCAAGTCAGTGGTAGTTTATGTTACGGATACCGACATCAATGAATATAAATAGAGGTACAGTATGCAGACCGTAATACGTGCAGCAAGCAAAGCCATGAGTTCATGGATTTGCTTGCTGCAATGTCGATTATTTGGGGTAAAGCTAGGGAAGCTGCAAAATCGGCAAAGTAGCTGAAAGCATTGATTGATAAAGTCTTTGTCGGTTATTGTTAGAATCTTAAAAGTTTCAAAAAGTGCCGATTTTTGAAAGTGTCGGAACTTTTTACTCGATTTTGTCAAGATTCCACTTCATAAATATAAAATTTAGAAGAAAAATAGAAAGAAGTGCCAACACTTTAGTTTATTCGGAACTTCAATTAATTTACTTTGCCGTTTCCGCAGCTATCCTATCATTACCCCGAAAAGGGAAAGAATTTCCTGAAATATTTGGAGAAACATCAAGAGAGAATAGTGGAGTATGAATT
>NZ_AP014829.1 GCF_001548115.1 Geminocystis sp. NIES-3709
GTTAGTTTAACGGTGAATAGAAGAAACATGAACTGATATTGCAATAGGTGGAAAAATAGAAGAATACCAAAAATTAGTAAGCAAAATTATGTTGATTGTTTGAGTATTTTAGTTAATTGTATGAGATAAAAAATTAAGTGGTAACGTTTACCAGAAAGTATTTAGATAGTAGTTATTATCATTCCAAACAAATTTAAGATTAGGCAAACCATCCTTTTTACCACCTTCTGCGATTTGTAATTTTTTAATATTTATATAATCTTCGTGTTCTTCTGGGGATGATCGGGGCATATAACGGCGAATCAATCCAGAAGTACTAAATTGACGGCAATGTTTCAACTGCTGAATCATGCCAAAAAGAAGGCTGTGATAATGAGAAGTTCTATTAGGAATAGTATGCAACTCATCTTTATACATTCTTAGAGTTTCCTCAATCCATAAATCATAATTCAATGGCTTAACTAAATACTTCAAAACTTCTGATTGTTGACCAAATTTGATGAACTTCACATGAGCTGTAGGGTCATAATCCAGTTGCATCGCTTTACGCCAAGCCTTGACCCATTCAGGATGTGTAACAAATTTATTTTTTGCGTAATCTTGAGGAGCAACTATTAAAACATGATAATGAACATTACACCAGACTTCATAATTTATGAGCTTATTAGTTACTTCTAAAGCCCGAAAATAGCCATCAGAAGGGAAAATTTTAGGATAAAAAGGTGTTTTAGCCAAATTATCATCAACAAATCTATCCCATGCCTTCGACATTTTATTGATTTCTTTATTTAAATCATCTATACGACAGTTTTTCTGTGAAAGTGTAAGGAATATCAGCTTAAACTTAAGACGTTTCTCTTTGTAAAGATTTTGTATAGTATTTAGTGATATATGAAGTTTCTGCAACCAAACCAAACGTTTACGCCACGCACATAATGGACATATACGATGTTTACAAAAATGAGTTTTTAATAACTTTAGTGACTTTTCTTGTTGCTTAAATATTAGTTGACTAGCACAACCTGAAAGTATAGTTGCCTTATCATCGTAGCCAGATTTTTGAAGTTCATCAGCAATTTTAATAGTGGCAGTTTTCCACTTTCTGAAGCGATAATCTCTTCTTGATAAATCATCCAGTGTAAGATCTAGGTCATTATCGGTAAATAAATATTGTTCGCTCATTA
Organism: Geminocystis sp. NIES-3709; assembly: GCF_001548115.1. Lineage (GTDB taxonomy): Bacteria > Cyanobacteriota > Cyanobacteriia > Cyanobacteriales > Cyanobacteriaceae > Geminocystis. The sequence goes on from NZ_AP014829.1 coordinate 1,185, forward strand.
TCACAAGTCAACTATAAAGGTATCAGTGTTGTTTCTATTATATATACTTTAAATATCAAGTCAATAAGCGACTTGCCCCCACACCCACGCCCCCGCACGGCAGAGGCGTAGGTATGGAGACAGCCGTTATGAAAAGCCATTTTTTACGATCGAAGGTTTAAGAGGTATTTTTAAGGGGATATGGAGAGAATAACAATTAACAGTTATTTTTAATGATTGATGCTTCTTAATGAATGATTAAAGATGATAACTAATAGACAATTATTAATACTGTAACATTATAATCTAATAAACGTATAGCTTTTTGATTATGATTTAGTTTACTATATCATAAGTGGTAATCATTACCACCTTTAAAAGAATAAAAATAAATTTGATTTATTTGGAATTATTAACATAATAAATAATGGAATAATATTTTTAACATAGAGTAAGTTATATTATTAATTTAAAGTATAAATTAATTCTAGCATACTTTTATATCAATTTAGTTATTTATGAATTAGTTTACTTAATCTATAACTATTATTTAATAAATCTAATAAGTACTTTGTTGAGATTAGATTTAGCGTGTTATAAAAGTTCCTTTAATAAATAATGGAGCGATTAGCGACACCTTAAAAATAGTGTAATAAACTATTGTCATTAATTAACTTTATGTTATTATGGAAATGCAGTTAAAGGTTGTAGGAACTCCTGAGATTGCCACGCTCAAACTCATTCGAGACAGAGTCAAAATAAAGTTAGTTTTTTCAGTCTTTTAAACTAGCATTACGTTCTAGCTAAGACATTGCGAAAAGTAATTCTAACTTTATCTCAAAATTAAAATTCTCCCATCAGGATATTAGATGTAATTTCAGATTGTTTTTTTCCTTCACCTACATAAATCATAGTGGGGTTGAAATGATAAACTTGAATATTACCGATTTTTTCTTTTGAAGGAATTAAAAAACCCTGTTTAATTAATGTACTAACACTTTCATAAACTAATCTTGGAGAAACTTTTATTTCTTTAGCACATTTAGACTTATTTAAAACAACTCTATTTTCATAGTCTAATATCTTGATGCAATAAAATAAAACTTGATAGCAAGTTTTAGTTAAATTTTCACCAGTTTCAAGAATAGCAAAAAGTTCAGTCATAAGATTAATTACTCCCCATTTTTTAAAAGTTACTTGTTTTTTATTAGAGATAATCTGAGAAGTACTATGTAGAGTACCATCTTCGTTAAAAAGTTTTTTAAGAATTATGTTAGGCATTCTGATATAATTGAATTAGTTTATACAATCAAAAGTGCTTAATGTTCGGTTAAGTACTTTTTACTAATTATATCATTCATTAGTCACTATAGTGATTAATATAGTTAACTTTAGTGATTCATCACTAGAGGTGAAGAGTATGACTCACCAGAGGTGAAGAATATGAAACGCTGAAAGCCTTACTATATATAGTTTCTAGAATTCGCTCTATCATTTAATTATATAATCCTTATTATGTTCAATAATTTTAAGTTAGCTTAAACCGTAGAATTAATAACTTATTCAACCATTGTAAATATTATTTTTTTAAGGTGTCGCTAATCGCTCCATTGTTGGTTTAAATTTGGACGCGCTAATCGCGCGATTGACTAGGAACTTTTATAACACGCTAAATCTAATCTCAACAGAATTTTTGTTTTGTCTTCAGAGAAAGGAATCATGTTTAGAGAATGTTTAAAAAGGTATTTAAGGGCATTAAATGCTGTTTGTGATATAATCCTTATTTAGCAAAATTAAGATGTCTTAAAATCGATGGTATGATTTAATTAACTAATTCATAAATACTTTGACGTTAATTGTAAAACACATTTATTTTATAATGAAACTGTGGAATATATTAGAAATAATAAACTAAATCAATACTTTTTTTGTAAGTTGCACTTTACACAAACTCTATATTTAGTTCTACAGAGTGAAGCTGAAAATAATTTAACTAAGGGAACGAGTAAAAACGATGATGAGGTCTAAAAGTTAAAGCTTTATTGTAGGCGTTTGAGTAGTATCTGTACTAATAAAACCTTACTTAAACTGGTACAATTTCTAATATACAAAAATTCATAAAAATCAACATTTGAAACTGTTGTTATGAGAAAGTTTCAGTGTTAGCGTTGTTTTTCTTTCACTTGTCACTCAAACGCCTTGTAAGGTGGTTACAAGTTTTCAGTCATCATTATCAGCCATTCTTTGAATTTCATTGTGGCAGTCGTCGCACCATTTTTCTTCCCACTCATAACCTATAATTACTTTTCCACATCGATCACAGTTCTTCGTTAGAAAATAAGAATTACACGTTTTGTTGAAACAAATGCCAGTAAAATCTCCATAAATTATAAGAGTATCTTCGCCACATGTAGGACATTCTATCATGACATTGATTATACCTTCTTCTTTATATGCAATGTATGATTCTGTCTTTAACTCCTGTAGAATATTTTTTTTATTACGTTTGAATTTTCTCAGTTTTTCTGCACCAATAGCTAATAGTTCTTGTTCACGCTTCTCGATCATACGTCTATAAATACTCTCAATTGACAGTATCTTGACCTTGATTTCTGGATTTATATTGAATGAAGCAGAGGTAATGTCTATTTCTAATTGATCGATGAGAAATTTATCAATCAGATTAATAAAATCAATAATTACTTTATTAATTTCAAACTTATTTGCAGAAAATTTATAGTGTTCAAAACAGTTTCTATAGTGTTGAACTTTTCTAATTATTTTGATGTCAGCTTCAGAAAAGGTAACTTTGGGTCCCATTTCCAATCGATTCAAAGCTTCATCTAGATTGACCGTATTTAGCTCCTTATTATTTTTTAGCTTTTTCTTTATGTCTTCAATCTTGCCATCATATATAAGTTCTGGCATGTGGCGTGACAATCTTTCTTTAAGAAGTAGAAGAAATCCAGAGAAAAGGTGAAGTACTCCGTATTTATAATCTTTTTGAGGTTCAGAGATTGGATATATGTATTGCTGATACTCAATGTCATCATATAGAATATATAATTCATCTATACCTCTTGCAATGAAATCTAACCCATTTTCTAGTAGGCTAAGTTCAAAAATATATCCTTCTGCCATTTTTCTAAACGAATTTATTTCAATGTCGATTTTAATTTAGCATATTCATAGATAATTTTTGGTTACATTTCAACCAAGAATTGAAGTCTTATTGGAGGAAAGAGAAGGTTTTATAGATGGATAAGAAAAATTTTATTTTTATGATCAACTGTTTTTATTAACTTATGAAATAGTAAATTTAATTATTAAGTGGTAACGGCTACCATTTGTTAAGAAATTTTAAGTTGAATTTTGAATAATTTGTTTGGAAACTTTGACATTCTTAGAAACAATACTAAATTTAAAACGAATTATATTTTTATTATTTATTTATGATTTAATAAACTAAATCTATATACTAATATAAATAAAATAAATAACTTATTTTAAACAAGTTCCTTTAACAAAATATTAGATATTAAAAAAGACTCTAACATTTAAACAAAATGTATAGAGTTAAATAAAAAATCTTGATATACTGAGCCATTTTTTTGAGTGGCTAACCTCATTTAATTGGACTTTATCGTGAGTGTATATTACACTACTATAAGTAAAACTAATCTATTGGAAGTAGATGAAGTTTTCACGATGTCAATTAATCAAATTCATACAATAAGTTAATCTTATGGTAGCAAATACAACGGGTTTAAGCAAAGTCAAGGGTTACGAGTCCGAGCGTTTTTATATGTTAAGAGAGTCAGAAGTGCTTAAAATGCGTAAAGTGGGTTTAATGCCTAACAACACATTTATTTACTTCGCTTTAAAACTAGAGAATCCTTTTTGTGATTGTCCTATTCAAATAGACATAGATCAATTTTCGGAACAATGGGGAGTTAACCGAAGAGCAATTTATCGATATTTTAATTTCATTACAAATCTTGGACTAGCGTTTATCAAAAATTTCGTTTTATTTTCATGGATAAATCCTGATAGACCAGAAAGAAAAAAAGAGAAATTGACAGAATTGTCACAAACTCAAAAGCCCACTTTATCAAGTGAAAATTCCACAGCTTCCGATTCAACAGAACCAGTTTTGACAGAATTGTCACAAGCTGAAAACGAGATTTTAGTTGAACAAACGAATCAAAATTTTGACGAAACAGAACCAGTTTTGACAGAATTGTCACAAAATTGTCAAAATTGTCAAAATCAAAGTCTGAAACCTTTATCAGCAAATGATTTCAGAATCGCTCATACTATTCATACTAAAAATACTAATTCTTACTCCATTAATAGCAAAAATGAAATACAAGAGAGAGAGAAAAGTAATTTTAAATTAGAAGAAACGGATAGCCAAAAAGAAAAAAATCAGGAATTAGAAATTGATTCACAAGACCAAGAGCAAAAAATTGAGGAGAATATCAAAAATCTAAATAAAGACACTTTTTGCGCCGCCTCGACTTCAATTGAATGTCAACAAGAAGACAGTAGGCACAAAGCCGATCGACAAGATGAACAAGAAGCTGTAAAACCTTGGTTAGATGTTAATGGTGACTTTAAACAGGAATTGGTAGATTATTTAGCAAAACAATGGGTTGAGAAATACCCCGACAATAACCCTAATATCCATGTTGCTCGTAGCAATGCCATATCGCACCTTAATAAGCCCATGAAGGCACGTCAAAGATGGAATGAGTATCAATCATTATTAGAAGCAAGAAAGAACTCTAATTATCGTGATTATACGGGGTATCATGAAAAGCAAAAAGAAGAAATACCGCCTAATCCTAAAGCAATCGCACTTCTTGCTGAGTATTTAAAAGGCTTAAGAAAAAATCCCAAATAGTGGGAGTCATTATTTTGCAATATATATGATAAAATGTTAATGACAATAAACCTAGACTTGTTCTAGCACTAGAGTCCAGCTTTAGCTTGTCTAAATGAGATTTAGGTTTATTTCCTTCATTAATTGCTACTGGTAATGACTCAACTAATTAAATGAAATAGTTGACTAAGATTAATTCATCAGTTTTCTTCAAATTGATTTTAAAATATTAGATGTTCACTACAATTGTATATAAAAATGAACTGTAAAAAAGATAATACTGAAGGAAAAAAAATACTACAGCAAAACTGTAAACCCGAAAAACAAGACTCTTCTGATAGAAGTAGTTTGAAAGACTTAGTTGATGAATATCGTAAGAAATATGAAAATTCTTATAAACTAGAAAATGCGTGGTGGGGAAATAAAAAATTAACTTGGGAAGAAGCAATTAAAAGAGCTTGGGAATCTAAGTTACCTGATGGGAAAATGCACAGTCATCAATATCATGTTGCTAAATATTTACCTGATGGATTAGAAATTGCATTAGCTGATAGTAAAAAACCAAAAGATTTTAAGGATTTTGAGAGTTTGCATAATTGGGTAAAATCTATTGTTGATCGAGTTCATGGACTAGGACCTGTAACTGCATATGATGTTGCTCAACGGTTAGGACTTCGGTTAGAGTTAGAACCTTCTATGGTTTACTTACATGCAGGAACTCGTGAAGGAGCAAAAAAACTTGGTATTGATGGAGATGTTGTTTTACTTAGTGATTTTCCAAAAGAGATTCAATCATTAGTAGCTACTCATGCAGAAAATTTTTTATGTCTTTATAAAAACTGTTTAACGCCTAATATGAAATAAAGAAATAGTAAACTAATTCATAAATAATCTTGACAAAACCAGTAAAGCACATTTAGAATAAAACTATTGAAATAGTTTACTAAATCTAAAGAGGTATTTATGGGAGGTATGAGACGAATAGGTAAAGGAATTATGGGAAGTGGAAGGGGAGGAGCAAGAGAAGGAGCAGGGAAAAAAAGCTCATGGATTTCTGGTTGCAGTTATGAAGATACGAAGCTGGTCAGAGTTCCAAAGGCAATAGGTGATGAAGTAATCAAGATTGCTCATGATATTGATGCAGGGATAGATTATCCAACAGCAGTAAAAGCATTAATAGAGGAAAATAAGATGTTGAGGAAGAAGCTGTTAGAAACTAATCAGCAATCATCTTTTGACAGTAAGGATTTAGATGATTTAGTTAAAGAAGCTCTGAAAAAGTTTATTAAAGCTGGAACTCAATCAACTAAGTATAAAGAAGCTAAAAGTGCAATCAACTATATTATAAATAAAATAATTTTAAATAAATGAACAAAAGTAATTTAACAAATATTAGATTTATAGATCTTTTCGCAGGAATAGGTGGTATGAGAATAGGATTAGAAAATGCCTGTCAAAAAATGAATATTCATAGTCAATGTGTATTGACTTCAGAAATAAAACCTCATGCAATAGAAACTTATACTAGCAATTTTGAAAATAGTAAAATTTCAGGAGATATTACACAAATAGACACAAACAAAATTCCCGATTTTGATATATTACTTGCTGGATTTCCTTGTCAACCTTTTAGTAGTGCTGGAAATAGACTAGGTTTCTTAGATACAAGAGGTACATTATTTTTTGAGATTGAGAGGGTTTTAAAAGAAAAAAATCCTATTGGTTTTATCTTAGAAAATGTTGAGGGTTTAGTAAAACATAAAAAAGGTGAAACTTTGAAGACAATAATTTATAAGCTAGAAAGCCTAGGATATAAAGTAACTTGGAAAGTTCTTGATAGCTTAGATTTCGGAATTCCCCAAAGTAGAAAAAGAATATATATAGTAGGCAATAAATACAAAAGTATTGATTTATGTTTTTCGCAGTTTCCACATGATAATTTAATTAGTATATTAGAACAGGGAAAACAGACATTAGATACAGAATTTACTAGATTACTGTTAAAACATTTTTCCGTTAATGAGCTTTCAGGAAAAGCGATTAAAGATAAAAGAGGAGGCTCAGATAATATTCACAGCTGGGATATAGAGTTAAAAGGTAGTATTTCAAAAAAACAAAAAGAACTTTTGAATTTATTATTAAAACAAAGACGAAGAAAAATTTGGTCAGAAAAAAAAGGTATAACATGGATGGATGGTATTCCTCTTACTATAGATGATATTTATACTTTCTATCCAGATTCTAATTTAGAGAATATGTTAAAGGATTTGGTTCATAAGAGATATTTAAAATATGAACATCCAAAAGATTTGGTACAAGTGATAAACAAAGATGGACAAAAGATTACAAAGAGAGAGTACAGAAAAGATCTCCCAAAAGGATATAATATCGTGGTGGGAAAGTTGAGCTTTGAAATAAACAAAATATTAGATAGTTATGATGTTGCTCCAACATTAGTTGCTACAGATATGCACAAATTAGCAGTTATAGATGGGGAAGGAATAAGAAATCTAACTATTAGAGAATGCTTAAGATTATTTGGTTTTCCTGAAAACTATATAATTAAACAACCTATTAATAAAGCATACGATTTATTAGGCAACACGGTAGCAGTACCAGTAATCGAGAAAATATGTGACAAGATAGTCTCAATCATCCTTACACATTCTCTTGCACAGTCATTATCTTTTACAAAAGCTGTCCAGTGTGTTTAAGGTAATTATTTTCTACTGTCTGAAACCAATTAACAATTTGGCTATTGTTTCCTTTTTTATATGTAAGAAGAGTTTGATGTAAAGCATAGACAAAGTCTCTTCTACTAGGAAAGGGTAGAGTACTTCTTGAGTTTAATTTTTTGTGCCATTTTATAGGTCTTATCTTTTTAATAGTTTGGTTAGAATTACTACATTGACATTTAACTGGATATTTAGATGATGAGCTTGTAATTTCCCATATTTTTTTTAACCACAAGTCTTTAACTTCAAGTGTGTAATTACTTAACCTATACCCAAAGATTAGGTAATCAGTATCCAATATATAAGCCTTTGTTTCTAATGATTTCCAATAAGACTCAAAGTCAGCTACATCAAAAGCTGGATCTTTATCATAGTTAAAAGATTTCACTTCTAACAAATCCGATTTATTTGAATTCGGATTTAAAAAAAAATCAGGAGATTTTTGTGTATTGCGATTAGGAATAGCATAAATTTGATTAGTCTTACACCATTCTTTTAGCCATTCTTGTAATAAATGTCCAACAGCATCTTTACTGTCGAGATCAGCTTTTATACCTAAATACTCAATAGTTATTTTTCCTGTGCTTGTTTTTATTCCAGCATTAATTAATTTTTTATAAATTTGATTAGCATTACAATACATTAAACTTACATAATAGATGAGAATATAGTTTAATTTTACAATCTTTTCTAGTCTAAAGATTTGTAATTTTGTTTATTAGAAGTTTTCAGTTTTCTAGTCTGTTTCAATATTCTTCTTCTTTGGCGTTAAACTAATTGGTAACAAACTGGCTTAGCGGTACTTAGACAAAACAATAACAACAATTAAGCTATAATTTTTACATCATATTGCTTTTAGGTCAAAATGAAAGAAATTACTTCTTCATCAATGCCCCCATGTTTCAATCGCTGGTGTGAAAAAATAGACCCAGTCTTAAAAACAAAGGCACAAAAACGAGAGTTTAGAAATTATTTGGGCGGTTTATTAGGAGATTCTCAAAGAAAAAATATAACTCAAATTGCCCATAATAATCTTGATATTACTTATCATAAATTACACCATTTCTTAACAGAGTCCACTTGGAATTATGATGAGGTAAATGATAAAAGATTAGAAATTATTGCATCCTGTCGTCAAACAAAAATTAGTCGATGTTTCTCCTTAATTATAGACGATTCAGGTCATCGTAAAAGTGGAAACTTTACTGACTGTGTGGGAAGACAATATATTGGTGAAATTGGCAAAACTGATAATGGTAATGTTATAGTCACTACTCACATTTATGATGGTGTGAGAAGTTTTCCTTTAGACGTTGAATTATATGAAAAAGCCGAAAATTTCCCTGAAGGAAAAGACGCTCCACAATTTCAGAAAAAACCAGACATTGCCTTTAATTTAATTGAAAAATGTTTAAATCGAAATTATTGTCCCCAAATAATTTTAATGGATGGTGGTTATGGAAACAATACTAATTTATTAGGCAAACTAGAAAAAAAGAATTTAAAATATATAGGAATTATTGCTAAAAATAGATTAGTAAAATTGGTAAAACAAGATTTTATCGAGTCTGAAAAAACCATAGCTGAAATAGCAAAATCATTACCCCAAGATAGTTTTGAAAAAATAAGAATAGGAAAAAATCGAGAAAAAACTCTTTGGGTAGCAACGATAAATATTGAATTATCAGCTTTGTCGGGAATAAAAACTGTAGCTATCGTCATGAATGCAGATACTTTTGAAAATTCCACAGATATTGATTATTTAATGACTAATGAAATAGGAGAAAAAGTGTGTGGAAATTGGATAGTAGAAACTTATACACAAAGAAATTGGATAGAAGTATTTTACCGTGAAATCAAGGGATGGTTAGGGTTATCACAATACCAAGTGAGAAATAAAAGAAGTTTAATGAGACATTTTATCTTGGTATTTTGTGCCTACACTTTTATTCAATGGCATCGTTTGACAGGAGGTTTAAGAAGACAATGGGGGAATAAACCGTTAAATACTTTTGCTGAGGCATTGGAAGCGTTTCGTAATGCTGTGTCTTTTCGCTTTTTTCAATGGTTAAAAGACAATGTGGAAGTATTTAGTTTATATAAAGCTAGTTTAGGGTTTATTTGGGCATAATTTTTGTCTAAGTACC
>NZ_AP014830.1 GCF_001548115.1 Geminocystis sp. NIES-3709
GCGGTGTTACTACCACCAACAAGGCAAACTTATCAACCATTTGCACAAATTAATAAGCTAATCTATGATACACGATCCTTTATCGGTTTCTCGTGACGATTTAGCGACTATTCGCTATCACTTGTTTTCTCTCTTAGACGACTTTTACTCATTGGAAGGCAACTACGCTATTATCGATACCTTCTTCGAGAAATTGAATCTAAATACATCTGAGAGTGAATTAAACGTTCGGATTATTGAATCTGAACTATCAGACCTAAAAGCAAATCTTGACGGCTATAAGGAAGCTATTAAGCAAATTTACGCTCTCGTTAAAGAACTTGATTAAATACCGAGCGTGTTCGGTTTTTGGGGAAATTCCTACCATAGTCTGAATTTGATTTCGGGAACGTGTTCTCGTTTTCAAAACTCAGTCAATTCGTTCGGAATCGAACGTTTTGCCACTCTACCAAATTTAACACCGAATTCGGTGCTAAAATCTCCTGCTACACCTATAGGTATAGACGTGAAAAGAGTTTGATTTTTAACCATCTCTCGTTATGTTCGCACATCTATAGATATACCCAGAAAGATAAAGAAATTTACGGGAATATAATCCTGTGAAAATCATCATCAATGACTGTTGCTACCATTATAATAGTAGCAATCGTCAAAACGCTGACAGAGTAAGCCTTTTCGACTAACTATTTTGTGTACCAGTTAACTGGTAAAGAGAATGATTAACCTATTCTAAAATCATCATCAATGTCCGTTGCCACAACTATAGTTCTAGCAATCGTCAAAACGCTGACAGAGTGAGCCTTTTCGACCTTGTGTATAGAGTCTCTGTACTTTACCAAATTTAACACTAAAAATAGCCTTAAAATCTCCTGCTAAAGCTATAGCTATAGAAGTAGGCGGAAACATAGGGTTCGTGTCATGAGGGGCAGTCTTCAAAAAAATAGTACAAATCAATTAGTTTTTAGCCTTAATTGATAAGTTATTTGAATCAAAGTTGTCCATTTTTAACCATTTATGGGCAAGTCATTTAAAATAGGTAGTATGAATAGTTAATTTTTCGTCCCTTCATCGATCGTTGTCAAATATCATTTATGGGCAAGTTTAAATTATGTCACTCTCAGTCCCCCTTCTACAAATACCCAACCCCATACTATTTAATTTTTGTCAAATAGCTTTTTTAGTATATATTTGTATAACTTATTTATTAGCATAAGACTATATGAAATAATTTTTTCTAACTAAAACCTTGAAAGGTTTATATACCAACAGTTATTTTGTAAGTTGCACTTGGTTGCACGAACCCTATGTTTCCGCCAAGTAAAAAGAGGAAGGCTTGTCTCTAAAAGTGTCCGCGCGGACACAAATAATTTACCGCGCTATGGTGCGGTGACTTTTTACAGCTTCTTACTCTCTTTCAAACCTTTAAGGATTGAAAACAGTTTAGTCGGACGTGTCCGAGTAGGTTAAGCAATTTTCTCTCACAACTTTTTGTCAACACGTGTTGACAGTTTCTTGAGTTTAACTTGCATCACAAAACATTTCTATTTCTGAGTTTTCGAGCGACCTAAAGGTAAAGATTTCTTTACAATTTCTGTAAACCCTTGTAAAATAACCTTTGTAAACCTAACTAATTTAGTGACAATTTTTTAGTAGAGTTTTTTTATCTTAGGGTTTTGCCTTAAGATACTACACCTTCAAAATCGTCTTTTCCTTCGCTAGACTTATTGTAATTTGTAATCAAGTCGCTCGATTGTCAATGTTTCATAAGAATAATACTTGTACTGTAAGCAAGGTTTGAGGCTTTCCCCAATATAATAGGAGTTAATGGCTTATCAAAGAAAAATTAAGCAGCTTGCAACTCCTGACATTTAATTTCTGAGTACCAATTTTCGTAAATCTGTTCCCAGACGGCTTGATCGACTTTACTTTTAATTCGGTAATACCTTAATTGTTTCCCGTTTTCCCACGATCTAAAACAAGATTCGAGGTCATAGCCTAGTCGATTTAAAATCATTCTGAATCTGACCATCGCTTTATTTTTCTTGTTTTTCGTTAGGGATAAATCTATATCTAACGCTGTCTCGATCGCCGTGCCATGCTTTTCTATTTTCTCGTCTAACTCTTTTGACCATTGCTCGATCGACTGAGTTGTTATAGCTAATTCTTTAATCTTGTCTCGGGCTTGTTGCCATTCTTTAGAGGTTTCGTTTTTCTCTATGGCTATCTGTTTTAGATCCGCCATTTGTTGATCTGTTATCCCATTGGCTCTTATTGATAGGTCATCGATCGATATTCCTAAAATCTCTAAGGTTTTAGAGTAGATTGAGTTTTTGGATAATTCTAATAAATCTGAGAAGTAAACTAACTTATCATTTTCTTTACTATAATTGGCTTTCTTTTGTGCCTTTTCTCTGTCAAGAATTAAGTTTATTTCCGATCCTAATGAACAGAAAAAACGGCGCCGTAACTGTGGATATAAACTACCTAAATCAGCTATAACGAATTGAGTAAATAGGTCTAAATCCTCTAATAGCATTGGTGCTAAATTGCCATATCTTTTATTTAGATCGGTTCTCTTTTCCGCTAAACTTTCTTTTTTAGATTTCCTTTTTTTGCTCTTGATTTCTTCATACTCACTATTTGATAGAACTGAGCTATTCCAAAGATTCTGAGCATAATCTTTAGTAGATTTTTCCTTAATTTCTTGTTTCTTTTCTTTAATTTGGGTAATTTCTTTTTTAGTTATTTTTTCTTGATAGTTCATAATGTTGTACCCTTTATTTTCACAGTGAACAATAAAATTAGATCTAAGACCGCTTAAGTCCCCATTTATTCTACTTCCATATAAGGAATAATAAATGACTAACTCACTTGCAAATCTGAATTGATCAATATTAAAAATATAATTAGTTTGAGATAATTTATTATCAAAATGACTAATCATTTTTTGGTGATTTGCCGATCCATTAGCAATCATTGAGCAACGGCTTTCAGGTAAAAAGACATACCGATCGCAATCGCCTCGATAACGTTCTAAGGATTGCTCAAAATCGTCTAATGGATAATTCCCCCAAAATATCCCAAAAGACTTATCAATTTTTCCTACTACGTCAATATCCAGACTAACACCCGTGCTAATAGTGTTGGAATGTATAATTATTTGTGCTTCTTTTAATCTGTTTAAATTATCAGTTATTCCGCATTCTTTTCTGTCTGTATTTGATACCGTTTCTTGGTCTATCCGATAAATTTTGTCCTCTGGTAAAAACTCTAATAACCATTGTTCTAGGTTAATAGTTCCACTGCTAGAAATAACTTTTTGACCACTGGTACTTATTATAATTCTCTCACCTTTCTCGACTGCTTTTATTACCTCTTTTCTAAGTTTTAATTCGGAATCAATTATAATAAGATTTCTGTTTGAAAATGGCTTAAATTCGTTCTCAAAGCATACTACAGCTTTTAAATTGAGTCTCAACATATCGGATAAGAATTTAATATCTATATCTGATAAATCAGCGTCAGAACAAATGATAGTGCCACCATTATTAACACAATTAGATAGTAGTTTAAATAGTCTTTCTAATATATCACCTCTATTCTTTTTAATTTCTGTTTTAGCGTTTAATCCATGCCATAATATTTGAGATATTTCATCTAAAACAATTATGTCATAAGTATTTTCTGAATCTAATTTTAGCAGTGAATCTAAACAAATCGAGAGATTAAAGTTCTCTGTATTGCTTACTTTTCTCTGTAAATGAATGAACAAATCATCTTGATAGGAGTTTAACCCTAATCTTTCTGATAAGTTTCTCGACAAGGTTTGTCTATGGGTAATGTTTAATATTTTCTTATTCTGACAATCACTTTTTAAAACCTGAGCGATCGCTGTGGTCTTTCCTGTATTTTGTGCTGATTTTACCCCGATTATCTTTTTATTGTCTTTGAGTGCTGTTGCAATCAAATCACTAGGAAAATGTTTTTCATTTATCTTGATAGTTCCTGATAATTTACGAGTTCCTAACGCTCTTAACCGTGCTGTAAATTTACGATAAGAGATTGATTGCTGATAAAGTCGTCTAACACCTTTTATCCCATGTTTAACTAAATAATCATCAATACCTTTACATTCTGAGTCAGACCAATCAATAATCTTAACTGAGTTACCTAACTTAGATAATTTTTTCCCTAATGTTTTTGTCTGCTTGTTAACAGCTAACTTACTGGACAACTTTTGATCCGCCCGATCAAAGGTAATAAAAACTTCTCTCTTATTTTCGAGTAACCATTTTAACTCTGGTTTTAATTCGGTAAACCACGATGAATGATCCTCTGTAACTCTTTCTGAGTGAGTTGTGACAGAAAAACTTGCCACTGCAATAATTCCCACGCTGATTAATGCAGCCGCCTTTTTTACTCCCTCTGTTATAGAAACAGAAATTTGAGGATTATCTTTTATCCATTGCCATTTATCGGAATAGTTATCCAGTGGCAATGATTCAATTTTGTACTTTTTGGCTAAATGCTTAATAACCCTCATAGGAATATTAAGGAAGATAAAAGGTGTATTTGCCCCTTTGGGTGTCTCGTATTTAATTATTTTTTCTGATTGCTTACTGTAATCAAAATAAGTTCTAGGTAAATTTGGCTTTGTTTGAGCAAAATCTACCATTTTCGTTATCGGATTAAAGGTATTAACGTACCAATAACCGCTATAAAGATGATTATATTTTTTAGCTATAACTGAGCTAACGCCCGTGTTTGTTAAATCTTTTTTCTCAAATTTACAGTTATCAATAAATAATTTAAAACCCTCGAAACCCTCGACATAATTAAAGTTGAGCGATACTACATCTTCAGATATTCCGCTATCTAACCAATCTTTTAAAGCGTTTTGAAAACTTAAATTTTTTGGGGATAATTGCTTATTTTGCTCTTTTATCATATAATTAATTTAGTTTTAATAAATGCTTTTAATAATCCAAAAATTAAAAGATCATTTATTTGTGTTATTTGAAAACATAATAACTCCTAACCAGTACTATTTCAAGACTTTTCAAAAAAATAGTTTGATTAGGAGTTATTTTTGTTATATGGATGATCACTTATTCATGTTATTTGTTCTCTATATTATCATAATCTTTATCTCTTATTTTCACAATAGAGAAATTTTTTTTCGCCTAGTAATTTTTTCTTTGATAATAAAAACTTTACCTTTTTTATTTTCTGAATACCACTTATTAAATTTTTATCCTTGAGAACTTTCTAAAACTTATTTTATTAGAAACAAAACTTAATATTTTATTGCATATATCCAAAAGCCTTGTATATCATAGCTTTTAACTACTTGTCTCTAGTCTTAGCTATTGCATGGATGCGTTAATAATTGCATAGATGCAATGGATTAACTTACTTTTTCTATTAGCTATTCTCTTTTCTTTTACTTTTATCCCTTTAGATTATCCTTAAAAAGTATTAAATAGAATTTCTCTTATGGGGAAATTTTACGTTTTATTTTTATTTTCTTCAGTGGTAAAAATTTAGTATCAATTTGTTTCTTATTTTTGGAAAAAGTGCAACAATAATTTGTTCTATTAATTTTCTAAAGTTATGTAACAACTCTCATAATATTCTTTACCCTAGTTTATCTGTTCTCTACTCTTAATCTAAGTGCGATCGCCTTCTTATGATTTTTTGTTAAGTAAATCTCTCTTATAAGAGAATTTTGAGGTACAATCCTTTTTAAGCCTT
>NZ_AP014831.1 GCF_001548115.1 Geminocystis sp. NIES-3709
TGAAAAGAGTTGAATTTGAGAAATCTTGAAAATGTTGCAATATAAGGACTTTGACAACCGCAACCATTATAATGATCGCAACAACCATTAATGATGATTTTAGGGTCGTATACGACTGTAAATTTCTTTATCTATTTGGGTATAGCTATAGATGTGCGAATAAGAAGGCTTATCTCTAAAAGTGCAACACGTCGCACAAATAATTTAGTTCACTGCAGTGGAGTAACTTTTTACAGCTTCTTACTCTCTTTCAAACCTTTAAGGATTGAAAATAGCTTAATAGAGCGCGCTCTACTAGGTTAATTTGAGTCTTAATTACTTCATTACAGTAAAATGTGATTCTTTTCCTATGACTTAGCTTTTAACCTCAAATAACGGCTTTTTTATTGTCCATTGGTCTGTCAACAACCTAGGTGGCTTGAGTCAACTATTAGCAACTCTCTTGATGAACTTTTTGTCAACACGTGCGGACATTTCCTTGACTTTAATTTGCATCACAAAACATTTCTATTCTTTTAAAGCAACTCAAATGCGTCTTATAAGACGGTTTTACCAGAAACCTTGTAAAATAAGTCTTTGTAAACCTAACTAATTTAGTGACAATTTTTTAGTAGAGTTTTTTTATCTTAAGGAGCTTCTTTTCTGAAATTTTAGGTGCGGATCCGCACCCAGAAAAACCCCAAGATAATACACGGTCAAACTCTCTTTTACTTCGCTAGACCTTTTGTAATTTGTAATCAAGTCGCTCGATTGTCAATGTTTCATAAGAATAATAGTTGTATTTTCTAGCGGGGGCTTTCCCCAATATAATAGGAGTTAATGGCTTATCAAGGAAAAATTAAGCAGCTTTCAACTCCTGACATTTAATTTCTGAGTACCAATTTTCGTAAATCTGTTCCCAGACTGCTTGATCGACTTTGCTTTTAATTCGGTAATACCTTAATTGTTTTCCGTTTTCCCATGATCTAAAGCAAGTTTCAAGGTCATAACCTAGTCGATTTAAGAGCATTCTGAATCTTACCATCGCTTTATTTTTCTTGTTTTTCGTTAGGGATAAGTCTATATCTAACGCTGTCTCGATCGCCGTGCCATGCTTCTCTATTTTCTCGTCTAAATCTTTTGACCATTGCTCGATCGACTGAGTTGTTATAGCTAATTCTTTAATTTTGTCACGGGCTTGTTGCCATTCTTTAGAGGTTTCGTTTTTCTCTATGGCTATCTGTTTTAGATCCGCCATTTGTTGATCTGTTATCCCGTTGGCTCTTATCGATAGGTCATCGATCGATACTCCTAAAATCTCTAAGGTTTTAGAGTAGATTGAGTTTTTGGATAATTCTAATAAATCTGAGAAGTAAACTAACTTATCATTTTCTTTACTATAATTGGCTTTCTTTTGTGCCTTTTCTCTGTCCATAATTAAGTTTATTTCCGATCCTAATGAGCAGAAAAAACGGCGCCGTAATTGTGGATATAAACTACCTAAATCAGCTATAACGAATTGAGTAAATAATTCTAAATCTTCTAATAGCATTGGTGCTAAATTGCCATATCTTTTATTTAGATCGGTTCTCTTTTCCGCTAAACTTTCTTTTTTAGATTTCCTTTTTTTGCTCTTGATTTCTTCATACTCACTATTAGACAAAACTGAGCTATTCCAGAGGTTCTGAGCATAATCTTTAGTAGATTTATCCTTAATTTCTTGTTTCTTTTCTTTAATTTGGGTAATTTCTTTTTTAGTGATTTTTTCTTGATAGTTCATAATGTTGTACCCTTTATTTTCACAGTGAACAATAAAATTAGATCTAAGACCGCTCAAGTCACCATTTATTCTACTTCCATATAAGGAATAATAAATGACTAACTCACTTGCAAATCTGAATTGATCAATATTAAAAATATAATTAGTTTGTGATAATTTATTATCAAAATGACTAATCATTTTTTGGTGATTCGCTGATCCATTGGCAATCATTGAGGCACGGCTTTCGGGCAGAAAAACATACCGATCGCAATCGCCTCTATATCGCTCTAAGGATTGCTCAAAATCATCTAATGGGTAATTCCCCCAAAAGATACCAAAAGATTTATCAAACTTTCCTACTATGTCTATATCAAGACTAACACCCGTGCTAATAGTATTGGAATGGATGATTATTTGTGCTTCTTTTAATCTGTTTAAATTATCAGTTATTCCACATTCTTTTCTGTCTGTATTTGATACCGTTTCTTGGTCTATTCGATAAATTTTGTCTTCTGGTAAAAATTCTAATAGCCATTGTTCTAGGTTAATAGTTCCACTGCTAGAAATAACTTTTTGACCACTGGTACTTATTATAATTCTCTCACCTTTTTCGACTGCTTTTATTACCTCTTTTCTAAGTTTTAATTCCGAATCAATGATAATAAGATTTCTGTTTGAAAATGGCTTAAATTCGTTCTCAAAGCATACTACATCTTTTAAATTGAGTCTCAACATATCAGATAAGAATTTAATATCTATATCTGATAAATCAGCATCAGAACAAATTATTGTACCACCATTATTAACGCAATTAGATAGTAGTTTAAATAACCTTTCTAAAACATCACCTCTATTCTTTTTAATCTCTGTTTTAGCGTTTAATCCATGCCATAATATTTGAGATATTTCATCTAAAACAATTATGTCATAAGTATTTTCTGAATCTAATTTTAGCAGTGAGTCTAAACAAATCGAGAGATTAAAATTCTCTGTATTGGTTACTTTTCTCTGTAAATGAATGAACAAATCATCTTGATAGGAATTTAACCCTAATCTTTCTGATAAGTTTCTCGACAAGGTTTGTCTATGGGTGATGTTTAATATTTTCTTCTTCTGACAATCACTTTTTAACACCTTAGCGATCGCTGTCGTTTTTCCTGTGTTTTGTGCTGATTTTATTCCGATTATTTTTTTATTCTCATCGATCGCCATTGTGATCAAGTCACTAGGAAAATGGGGAGTATTTATCTTTCTACCTCCTGATAATTTACGAGTTCCTAACGCTCTTAACCGTGCTATAAATTTACGATAAGAGACTGCTTTCTGATAAAGTCGTCTGACTCCCTTAACGCCATATTTAACTAAATAATCATCAATCCCTTTACAATCTTCTTCTGACCAATCCAGAATATTAACGGAATTACCCAGCTTTGTTAATTTTTTCCCTAAGGTTTTTGTCTGCTTGTTAACTGCCAATTTACTGGATAACTTTTTGTCTGCTCTATCAAAGGTTATAAAAACTTGTCTCTTATTTTCGAGTAACCATTTTAATTCTGGTTTTAATTCGGTAAACCATGAACTCTCGTCTTCTATTGGTTTTTCTGAGTGAGTTGTTACAGAGAAACTTGCCAAGGCAATAATTCCCACGCTGATTAATGCAGCCGCCTTTTTTACTCCCTCTGTTATCGAGATGGAAATTTGAGGATTATCTTTTATCCATTCCCACTTATCGGAATAGGTATCCAGTGGCAATGATTCAATTTGGTACTTTTTAGCTAAATGCTTAATTATTCGGAAAGGAATATTTAGGTATATAAAAGGTGTACTTGCCCCTTTGGGGGTTTCATACTTGATCGCTTTTTCTGTTTGCTTACTGTAATCAAAGTAAGTTCTAGGTGAATTTGGCTTTATTTGGGCAAAATCTACTGTTTTCGTTATCGGATTAAAGGTATTAACGTACCAATAACCGTTATAAAGATGATTATATTTTTTAGCTATAACTGAGCTAACGCCCGTGTTTGTTAAATCTTTTTTCTCAAATTTACAGTTATCAATAAATAGTTTAAAACCTTCAAAACCCTCGACATAATTAAAGTTGAGCGATACTACATCTTGAGAAATTCCACTATCTAACCAATCTTTTAAAGCGTTTTGAAAACTTGAATTTTTCTGAGAGAATGATTGCGTTTTTGTTTCTTTTATCATATAATTAACTTAGTTTTTCGTAATTGCTTTTAATATTCCAAAGTTAAAAGATCAATTACTTGTGTTATTTGAAAACATAATAACTCCTAATCAGTACTATTTCAAGACTTCTCAGAAAAATAGTTGGGACTAGGAGTTATTTTTGTTATATGGATGATCAATTGCTTGTGTTATTTGCTACCTATAATATCATAATCTTTATCTTTTATTTTAACAATAGACAAATTTTTCTCTCTTATCCTTTTCTTTGTTTTATAACAAAAACTTTCCCTTATTTTTTATTTTCCTCTAATTAAAAGTTTCCCTTCATCAACTTTCTGAATATTTAGTTATAAAACTTAACATCTTGTTTGCAGATATGAAAAGTGTTGTTATATCTAGTTTTTAGCTGTTGATTCTAAATCTTATTTATTGCATAGATGCGTTAGTTATTGCATGGATGCAGTGGATTGTCTCTTTTCTTTTTCTTTTTTTTCTTTAGATTATTTTTAAAAAGTCTTAAATCAAATTTCTCTTATGGGAGAATTTTGTTTATTATTTCTATTTTCTTTAGTGATAATTTTTTAGTATCATTTTATTTCTTGAAAACCCAAAAGAATATTTTTATTAAAATCTAAAGTTTTGTAACGACTTAGATAATATTCCTAATCTTAGTTTTTTTGTTCTAACGGACTATAGTACGGTTTTTATTGCCCCAGAGTTCTGGGGTAAGTTTTTATTTTGGGTAAATTTCCCGATTCGGGAATTTTGATGTACAATTCTTTTTAAGCCTTGCGGTGGTCGAACACCAACAAGGCACACTTACCAATCCTTTTCACAAATTAATAAGCAAATACTATGATACACGATTCTAAAGCGGTTTCTAGCGACTATTTGGCACTCATTCGTGGCAACCTTTTCTCTCTCTTAGATGAATTTAAGTCTTTAGAGGGTAATCACGCTATTATCTACACTTTCTTTGAGAAGTTGAAAATCAATAATCAGGAGAACCAATTGCTCATCTTTATTATTGAATCTGCCTTATCGGATCTCAAAGCAGACCTTGACGATTATAAAGAAGCGATCGGCAATATTTATAATCTTGTCAAAGAACTTGATTAAATACGAAACGTGTTTCGCTTTTGGGGAAAAGGTAAAGGATTCTTTACTTTTGGGATTTCCGCAAATTTGCGGAATTTGATTTCGGCGGGTTCCACCGTTTTCAAAACTTCCCCCATTCGGGGAACATTTCAGAGATTGCCACTGTACCAAATTTAACCTAAAAAAACATCGTTTAATCTACTGCTACACCTATAGGTATAGACG
>NZ_AP014832.1 GCF_001548115.1 Geminocystis sp. NIES-3709
TCACTTGTCACACTTGTTTTAGAGTTATCATATTGAAAGTGTTTGAAAGTGTTATATAATAGAATCATAGTAATCTCTTTTGTAGGTGTTGCTATAGCATGGGTATGTTATTAGGGTCTCAAATCTAAAGATCATACTCATCGCTCTAAATATCACTTGTCACAAGTGCTTAGATAAGTTATAATCTAAACTATACAACTAAATTAGATTATAACCTATGCACAATTATAATATAAAATCTCTCAAAGGTTTGAAACATTATCAACCAAAATGGAATAGTGGTGAAACTAAAACTATCAGAGTACCTATCAAATTAGCTGATAAAGTCTTAGAAATTGCTCACAAGATAGATAATAATGAGGTTAGCAATGATGTTAACTTAATAGATAGTTTGTTATTAATTATAGAGAAAATTGATAATAAAGAAACTGGTTTTAAAAGTAATGGTGCTGGTAAATTAATTAAAGAATTAAAATCACTTGTCAGCTAATTTTAGTAACATAAATTAATAATTAATATTGTTAATTTTATTGTAAAATTAGTTTAAAGGTAAGTCTTGAACTTACTAATTAAAACTATTAATAGAGTCTCTTTCTTTAGGAAAGTGCCAACTGAAAAACTTAAATCTTACCATTGAAGGGTACTTGTCACAGAGTACCCTTTTATGGTGTTTTGGAGTATATAAAAATATCCTTATAACTTACTTGCTACCCCTTAAGGGGTACATAGTGAGTGTAAGTCATTTCTAATAGTGGAATAAAACGTTTTGAAGATATTAACTTCTTATTCGCATATCTATAGCTATACCCAAAAGGATATTAGATTTTAATAGGGAAAAAAACACCGTCAATGACTGTTGCTACCATTATAATAGTGGCAATCGTCATTCACCTTACATTGCAAAGCTTTTAGGATTTTTCAAATTAAACTCTTTTTACGTCTATACCTATCGGTACTTTGAAAAATTTTGGTGCAAAAATAGCTTCAAATACAGTCAGAGTAAGATATTTAGGTAAACGTCATAAAAACGGCTGAAACTCTTGGTATAAAAGGAAAAGTTATCGATCTATGTAAAATCTTTGATTTATAACGATTTGAGACTCATAGTTTAATATTTTTAGTTTAAGTCCCGCTATAGGTCTAGCAGGAGATTTTAAGAGAATTTTAGGTAATTAAAACTATCATCAATGACTGTTGCTAGGTCTATAGTTCTAGCAACGGTCATTCACCTTGCATTGCAACGTTTTAGGACTCATTGTTAACGTCGTGTGTTCAAATCGATCCTTATAAGGGTTGAAGTTGTAAATGTTGATGATTTAATTAATAATTCTAAATTAGAAAATATATATAAATTATTACACAATATTTATAATTTTTAGAGTCTTGAAAGTATTATAAAATCGTTTAACGTATTATAAATGTTTTTCTGCCAAATATGTAAAAAAAACCATGTTTACAAGCATATTTGGCAGAATTTCAAAAACGCTCTAATCTATATTTAAAAAAACTTTTCAGGTTTTTGGCTAAAAAAAATTCTCCTTTATTAGGGGTAGCAAGTACCCCAAGCAAGTAAAAATTTTCCTTTTAGTCTTTTTTAGCAATTACATCATTGACAAAACTTAACTCATTTCTGAGCAAATCAATATAAGGGTGTTTTATAGGTCTTAAATTGATTTTAGAGTCACTCATGATAGATTCATCAATCTCAGATATTAACAAGGCATAATTAAGCGATAAACCATCTTCTGAGCAATAATTACTCTCAAAACCTTGTCCAAATTTTTCTTTATGTTGATTATGACGTTTTAACCACTTTTCAAACTGTTTAACGTCATGAAATAAAAATTGACCGATAGATAATTCTCTTAGAAGTCTTAAACGATTCAAAGTACTACCAACTATTAAATTTGTATTAATATATTTATTCAGATAATTATTTTTAAATTCTTTAATCTTTAAAATAGAAGATTGATTAAAGGGTAAAATTCTATCAATACTATTAGGATTAGTACTTAAATTATCCATAAAAATTTTAGGAATATTTATATCAACTTTATCTATACTTTCAGAATCATAAAAATCATCATCTTCTAATAAACCTACTTCATTCTCATAATCATTAATAACAAAACATTTATCAGATTTATAACCTCTCATTTTATAAACATCTTCACTATCCACTAAATTACCCTTTTTAATTTCTTTACAACCTGATAATTTATAATTAGCATTCCCATGAAAAACACCTTCATTAGCAAATCTTTTAATTTCTAAAGTGTAATAACCTACTTGCTCTACACCATCATTATTAATAATATTCTCATGTAAAACTTTAACTTTAGGAAATATATTTCTTAAATGGTCTAAGACATCATCTTCAATAGAATAACAACCCTCTATCATATCAATATTATCTTGAAAATCATCGTCTGATATAGGCAATGATTTTCTTAAATCTTCATAAGTAATTCTAACACCATTATCATAATCATCTTTTAAAGATTTATAATAATCAGTTTCTAAAAATTCTTTAAAATAATCTGATTCATAATCAACCTTTAAATCTTCAAATTTAATGAACAATTCATAACCACTATCTAACTTAATTTTTCTTCTTAAATTAATTTTTAATTTGTCAGTGTACCATCTTTTAACATCTTTTGTTTTACTATAACCTTTAACCAAATTATTAGCAGTTAATCTTCTACTACTAACAGGAAATACAACATTATCTAACTCAAAAACACAACCATCAGTAATAGTTTGAACACCGTTTAATCCTTTTTCCATATACCATGCCATACATCTACACCGTGCAGTTATATTATTACCTACAACACTATTACCAACATTAAAATATTTTGAAACTAAGACACCATAAGTAGTGTTAATCATTAATTTATAGAAGGTATTATAAGGACTTTTCTTATCATATTCAGAGCGTTTTTGTAATAATTTATTAATAAATAATTTTCCCAAATTTACACGACACCAATAATGACATCTATCAACAATATTATTTAATTTATCACTAACATAAGTAGAGGTACTATCACCTTTATAATCAGCTATTTTACTTAATAATTCATCATAGTTACTAACTTCAAATTTTTTATCATACCACATAGCATTAATAACTAATAAGTTATCAAGTAATTCGTCTCTTTGTAACCTAGAACAAATATTTAAAATAATATCTAAAATATCACTTGTGACAGTACCTAATTTTATCTCATTTGAGAAAATTTTACTATAACCTTCTTTAGGATAATCAGCATAAATATCGTCTTTATCTTCACTACTTAACCTATCAATTTTCTTAACATCAACTATCCATGAAGTAATAAAATCTTGAGGATATTTTAAAGTTTTAGCCGTGCTAACTCTCATCGTCCATAAACCATCTACTAACTCATGACCATGAAGCTGTAGAAATTCTCTCAGAGTTAAATACTTATTAGAGTCATTGTCTAATAAGTGAATAAAGGTTTTAGGGTTGCCAATAGGATAATCTTGAATAGATAAACCTTTACCATATGCGCCACTAATATCTATATCAACTAAACTAGATTGACTTGTTACAAGTGATTGTACTGATTCTATAGGATTTTTACTTAATTTAATAGTGGTAGGACGGTTATTAAAACATCTACCACCATCTACCTTAGACAATAAAGCACGAGTATCTTTTAATTTTCTTAAGAAGTCACTATTGGCATTCTCAGTTAAAGATTTAAACATCTTTTTATCTGCAATACCATGAAAACGCATCAAAGCTTTTTCTAAGGTATTAGCTACCGTGCTACCGATAGTATGTTTTAACTCTATAGGTATTTTAATATCTTCTGATATACTTGTGACAAGTGATTTTATACCTAAAAACATCTCATAGACAAATAGATCTCCTAAAGCATAATTATCAAAATCAGGGTTATTCAAATAGGTATCTTTCATATTTTCCTTATCCTTTTGGGTCAACTTATCCTTATGTGGTAATTCAAAATCTGCCAATTTGGCAAGGGTAGCATAGCTATTGTTTCCAGTTAAACCTATGCTGTCATGAATTTCTATGGTTAATTGATAGCTAATACCATTGTAATTAATAATATAGGGTAATAAAGCATAATGATAATAGTTCCTACCGTATCTTGTGTAAGTTCTAGTACGGTTTTCTTGAGTTATACCACTTCCTGAGTTTTTAGAATTAACTATTAGTTCCTTAATAGAGTCTTTAATATCACCATAGGCTATTCTCATTATTTCAGCTACAGCGAAATGACAGTATAAATGAAAATGAAACTTAGGTAATGACTTTAATAAAAAGGTATCATTTGACTTGTGACAAGTGATATTATATCCTTTGTCATTAAGATATTGTAAACCGATAAATCTTTGAGACATTAAAGGGTGTCGAGATATATCAGCACTATCTCTATGAGAGTAAATAGTTCCAGTGTCACCATTATCTATACCTCTAACTTGAATTGTTAGGGTAGGGGAAGGGTTGTTATGATAATTCTTGTCTTTGTAATCTAAATTGTAAAATTCACTGTCAATATTTAAAGGACAATAAATA